>JAZNSJ010000043.1:0-11907 GCA_045591155.1 Acutalibacteraceae bacterium
TGATATAGTAATATCTGTATCACTACTATCAATGCCGTCTATTTTAAGACTTTCAAGCCATTCTTTTGGATAAGCATTCACCGCTTTGATTATAAAATTGGTTGCTATGTATGGCGGCATATTGTTATGTGCTTTATTTTCGCCTTTATAATTGGTACCCCATGTATCTGATGCCCAATGGCCAGGGTGATGAGCTGTTCCCTGCTCACTTATAGACGAAGTTCCGTCGCCTGTGTATGATGTAGGCACAACAAAATCTTTTCCTTCAACACCGGCAGCTGGATTGAACATGTGCTTATGTTTAGGCATCTCTTCTTCGGTAAGACAATGCTCTTTAGCACCGCCTGTTTTACCTAATTCGTTAAAGTTTTCATCCGCAGAATCAATACCTACTATTGTTTTGCCTCTTAAATCGGGTAGTTTAAATGTATCGCCTGAGCCACCATAGCTATAACCGATTACACTAAATAAATCGGCGTATTCGTCTACATTTAGTTCGGCGCCATCGCAAAACAAAAATGTATCAGGCGCCACCGAACCGGCAAAGGGTATTATCATACCCACTGGCGCATACGCAAGCGCTTTGAGGTATTGGTTATTAGAATTACGTATAGCGATTTTTTCGCTTTCGGTCATTTGTTTTGTTTCTTTTATAAGCATAAATTCACCGTCCTTTATTTTGTTAAAATTCCTTGCACCACTTTAAACTCTCTTACATAATTGTTGCCATCATCATTTCTTGTAACAAACTTTATAGTTTCCGTAAATCCACGACCTGATGTATTCTCATCCATATCAGTTACTAACAAATTGCCTGTATTAAGTAAAAGGTTGCGCGCTTCAATTTTGGAAACTGCATCATAAGCTGTGGACTTTAGACGTATTCCATTCTCTGTTTCAATCAAAATGTGTCGTGGTGAAAAAAGATTTATATATTCGCTTTCCCTTGAAGAAATAGTAAAACCCTCTTGGTTATCAACAAAGAACGATAACCCATATTCACCATTAGTTGTCTTACCGACCCTTATATAAAATTTATCTTTTGCGGCAATAGATGTAAGCCTGTCAATTAGCAATCCAAACACTTCGAGGATATTAACGGTTACCCACTCGCCGTTTTGCTTAACTTGAACTGTAAAGCAGTCGTCACCATTCATCATAACTCTTTGAGTGCCAGCTTTGTTTTCAGCCATAAAGCCGTCCTTATGGGTTATTGATACATTGCTGTATTTTTCACCTTGCTGCAAGGAAGTATCCGCTTTATCCTTAGCAGCATTGGCGGTGTTGTTGGCGGTGTTGGCAATACGGTCAGTTTCAATAGTAAGTGATGCATTATCACGGATAAATACGCCCACCGTAACGCGATTCTTTTTGGGGTCGTCACACTCGGTATAACTGATTATTCGGCTGTTTATTTCAATGCCGCTTAAGGTGTCGTCAACGGTAACATCATCCCCCAAAACAAATTTGTATGCTTCGCCGCCCGATGCTTTTTGCAAATCGGCAATATCTATGTCATAACTCCAGCCGTTACCTCTTTGCCATGTGCGATGTACACCTGTAAGGTTTACGCCGTATGTAAAAGTTATGCCGCTGTTGCTGCCTCGTCTTTCGGGTATATTGACAGTGAAATTATCAAAAGCAATTTCAACACCTAATTTTGACATAACTATCAAAGCTTCACGTGCTGTAACATTCTTGGCTCCGGAAAGTGAAAAGCTTAAGGTGCCTAAATCGGCAGTTTCGCCAATGCTAAAGTTATTGCTCGCGGGCTCTTCGTCAACGGTTTTTGCCTCGTTTAAAATATCAACCGCTATTTCGCGAACGGTACCGACAAAGCTGTAACCGTTAGGTAAGGTGTAATCCGCTAATCTGTATGATATATGCTCGGCGGCAACTTGTGTAATATTGTTATTGCCGCTGTCACCGTCAATACCGGCAATATCAAAATATTGACCATTGTATAAAAATATATTGTTTTCGTTGATATACTTGAATACAGCGTCGTTATTTACAATAGAAAAAGATAGTGTGTACTCACGCATCAGCTCTTCGGTCTTTTCAATATCAAAGGCTTTGGATGTAGAACCCAAAGCCTTAAAATTTTTGTTTAAAATTTTTATTTTATCTGACATATTAACCGCCTTTCGTTATTTGCATTTCAACTATTACTGTAATTGAGTTTGGATACTCACCAATTGAGTCCTGTGATACTTGCAATTCGATATTTCCCGAGGCAAACTCAAAGAAATCGTCTGCTACATTGTCTATAAATCCGTATAGACTTTCGCCATCAGATAAACGTGTTACCGTTTCGTTGTTGCAGTCAACTGCAAATCCGTCACACGTACAGTCTACATTAAGTTTAAAGTTACGTTCACCATATGTAAGTGTAATGCCGCTTTGAATATTACCTATTATTTTTATAATCGGTTTTGTTTTAAGACCCGAATTAACAATACGCATAACACCGCTCTTAGTAAATTCTTTTATAAATTGGTTTGTATCACACTCACAGTTAACCCACAACAGTTGTTCAGGGGTTAAGACTGTGCCATCTTCTAAAAATTGCCACGGTGGGTTGCACTCGAATTGCAAATCACCTATGTGACGGTCGTCAACGTTTTCAAAATCAATGGCATCATATATTTTTGCTAAATAATAACGGTTGGGTGCATTGCCCAAAACAAGTTTTTTAGGTGTGCCGTCATTATATAACCAAGCTATTATGTTTTCTCGATTGGCACGAAGTTGGGCGTAATCACCGTCAAAATAGATAGGCAGCGTAATTATACGCACATCGTAACCGCCAATGTTAAAATCAACAACGCCGTCAAGACCGGGGACTTCTTGCACATTTCTACGCTTAGCGGGAAGTATTGAGTGCCGCTCGGTACCACAGGTAATATCAAAAATGCCCGATTCGATACCGCCTAAGCTAAATTCGTTTGATTTCACCGCCCGATCGTCTCCTTCCGTAAATACTATCTGACATCAATACAGATGCCGCTGGCACAATCGCTTTGGCTACCGTTTTGTCACCAATTTGAAGCACGGTAACCTGTTGCCGCGCACCGTAGTTGTAAGAATTATTGGTTGTGCTGTTGTTTGTGGTGTTATTAGCCACTTGAGAGCCTGCAGCACGCGCCATTTCCATAGATACATCGTGAGGTATTATTTGCGTACCGCGAGGCAGGTTAAGGATTTCGCCGCCCTCTTCGTTTATTCGGGTAAGGCCACCGCGCCAAAAGTTAGTGCCGGTGGCGTTGCCTTCTAAATATGGATAATAGTTATTTGCATTTGGTCCTCTACCTTTGGGATTAGTGAGTGTGTAATCCGCAGTAAACGCCATTATCCAACCTTTTATCGTATCAAAGAATGATAGTTTTTCATTTCTCTCGGTTTCAATGCTTTTTTCGGCATTATCTATTTTTTTCTGTGCACCATCAATTCTTTTTTGTACTTCGGTCAAATAATCTTGTGTTTCCTTTTGCAATATACTTAATTTAGCTTCTCTTGCAGCCTCTAACCTTTTGGTTTCGCTTTCGATAAAGCCGTCGAGCGAGTCTAATCTATCAGAAAAGCCTTGCTCAGCTATTTCCTTTTTTTGATTTTCAAGTTGTACTGCAGCTTCATATTCCTCATTAACCTGGTCGCGCTTGAGTTCACTTTCTTTTTCGATAGTCTCAATCTGATTTTCTAATTCCTTTATTTGCAACTGACGCTGCTCTTTAGCACGCTCATTTTCAAGTTCAAGAAGAAAATCGTTATACTCGTTTTCGGCATCAACCTTTTCAGCGTATGTATCAGCATCACGGATAGCATTTTTTAGTTCAGTAAGCTTCTTTTGGTTTTCGCGCTCTTTTTCTGCCTTCTCATCGGCTTCGGTCAAAGCATTAAGCGCATCAATTTGCTTTTGGATTGCTGCTACTTGAGCGTTCTCTTCAATATCAATGTTAGAAAGCTTAAGTTTTCTTTCTGCCTCTAACTGTTTAATGCGCTCTTCGTGAGCCTTTTTGTACAAATCACGCTCATCTTCTATAGCTTTTTTGGTGGCATTTAATTTTTCGTCAAGCAAGTCTATCTCAGTGTCATAATACTTGTTTACAGCGTCGATTCTTTCTTGTTGATTATCTTCGAAAATTTCTTTTTCGCTCTCGATATTTTTTATCAAAATATCGTTCTTTTCTTTTTCGTCTTCTAATAAGTTATCGTAATACTCATTAATTCTGCCTTTAACATCGTCGACGCCTCTTTTCATTTCAGCATATACAGCAGCCAACGCTGCCGCTACTGCTAATATATAGGGTGTTGCTGCCTTTGCGGCGGTACTTATACCTTTTATTCCTTTTGATGCGCCTGTGGCTGACGTTGCGGTTTTTGAAAGAGCTGCAGAGTGAGCACCTTCGGCAGCAGTTGATTCTACCGTTGCGGCGGTTTTTGCTTTATATGCCGCTTTTAGTTTAACCATAGCTGATACTGTTTTACTACTTACGGTAAGCAATGGTGATAAAACAACTGCAAGACCTGTAACTGCCAATGCGGTTTTGGTCATCCATGGCGGTGCATCCGCTATGGCGTTAACAACACTAACCAAAGCACCTGCGACATCCTCGGCAACCTCGGTGAGTTCTGCTGCATTTTCGCTAAACGTTTTACCAAGTGAAGCGGTTACATTTGCTTTGAGTTTATCAATAACATCGTTAAACTCATTAGCTCCGTCAACCGCATCTTGTGACATTATAAGACCAAGATTTTCGGCTTCGGCGCCAAGTTCGCGCAATGCCGCTCCGCCATCATCTACAATGCCTGCAAGGTCATTAGCAGATTTACCAAACAAAAGCATTGCAAGTTGGTCTCGCTCGGTTTCGTTTTGCACCTTTGAAAGTGCATCTAAAACCTCGTAAAAAATCTCGGTAACACCTTTTGTTTCACCTGCTGCATTTTTCGTTGATACACCCAACGTGTCCCAAGCGCCTTTAACCTCTGCCGAAGTACTAATCATATTTTTTGTCATCTTACGAAGGGCACCCGTCACATTTTCAAGTTCAACGTCTATTAAGTCTGATGCATATTTAAACTTTTGTATTTCTTCGGTGGTAAGTCCCGTCTGTTTGGCGAGGGTATTAAGCTCGTCGGCGTTTTGTCCCGCTTTTACAAGTCCTGCGCCGATAGCAGCAAGACCAGCTGTGGCAACGGTAGATAATGTTTTAGTTTTGCTTGCAAAATTTTCAAGCTTTTGAGCGGTCTTGTCTGATATAACGGCCATATCGTCCAATTTTTTCGAATACAAATCAACGCTTGATTTAGTACGGTCGATTTCATTTTTTACCGCATACATTTTCTTAGCAAGCTCTTCGGCAGCCTTTGAACTTTCACCGTTGGCAGCAACCTCTTCCTCGTAAGCCTTTTTTAGAATATCAAGTTTTTGCTTTTGTAAGGCAAGTTTATCGTTAAGTGATTCAACTCGCTTTTTTAGTCCTTCAGAGCTATTGCCCCAATCGTCCATAAGTGCCGCTGTAGCCTGAAAGCCTGTTTCAATATGCTTAATGCCTGCGTTAAGGTCGGTAATACCTTTTTTCCACTCGGTAGTATCTAAGCCAACTCGCGCCATTAGGTCGTTTGCATAATCTGATGGCATATTTTATCTTCCTTTCACTAAAATATTTTATCAGCCCAAGAGGCCTGACCCGCTTTAACCTTGTGGTATTTTTTGCCATTGCGAATAACAATGTTTTCGTCTTTGTTGCGTTGTAACGCTTGATTATTTTTGTTTTCAACCGCTTTTTGCTCTTGCAAGGCTTTGCGGTAGTGAAAGAAATAATAAGGCAGTAGACGGTCAATATCGCAATTGTCAAGCGTTTCAAGCGTATATGCAGGAATAAGACGAATGAAATGTGCTTCTAATTCAAAAAGCCAATCGTACGGCAACGAAAGTTCGTCAAACTCTATTTCGTTGCCGCTTACACGTTTGGGAGACTTACCCCGTTGGCTTTCATCATATCAAGCACTCGCATAACAATCTGACCTGCAACAGCGAGCAGCTGGTCGACATCGGTATACTTAAGAAGTTTTCTCTTATTTGCCTTTTTGCCGAATATGCTGAATCTGTTACCGTAGAACTCGCAAACAAAATCAGCAATTATATCAATATTAGATTCATCTAATGTGTTTACGTCTTTAATTTTGACCGCACGTTTTAAGAATTGCCATGATATGCGGTCCTGTTTATAGGTTTTTATAGCCTCGTTATTTTTGTTGTAAAAATGTAATTCTATTGGAGTAGACATTTTATATTCTCCTTGCCAAAACAAAGGGACTGCCTTTTTTTGCAGTCCCTTTAGTCTTAAAAATTTAAATTATTCTTCTGTATCTTCGCCGTTACTTGTGGGTTCGCCGTTACTTGTGGGTTCGCCGTTATCAGCAGAAGCCTCTGCCGCCGCTGCGGCAACCTCTGGCGGCGTCTGAACCGCGCTAAACCAAGTATTTGCTCCGGTGAATTTTTCATCAGTAGTATCGGCAAAAACACCTTTAATACCGCTAACGGTATTTGCATCAACTTGAAATTCGTGTTCGGTAACAACTGCCGAATAGGTTAAATCTACCGTATGTACGGTGATGTTATCCTCGCGGGTGTGAGCTACCTGTGAGCCAATAGCAAACTTGCCCTTAAGGTAGTTAAAGTAACGGTAGCCGCCGTCACCAAGCTCCATTCTGCCAAGCAGTGCCGCCCAGGGTGTTTTTTCGGCAGAGCCTGTATCATAAAATAGACCTTTTTCAGCATCATAAGGCTTGCCCGTAAGCTTTGACGCTAACGAGCAGGGGACACCTGATACTGTAATTTTAACGTTAGTGTCGCCCTCTACAATAGTAACAAATCTCGGCTTGTTATCATAGTGACGCTTTACTGTGTTTTGCGATGTTTCGTGCGCGACCTCGGCCGCAGGTGCCAAAAATACAGGCGTTTCAGCCTCGTATTTTTCGGCGTTATCCTGCTTTACAAGTGCATAGTGCATCTTGTCACAACCAATAAGCTCGCCGTAGATATCGTTTGTCTTATTTTCCATAACTTAATTACCTCTACTTTCGTATAAAATAAAATCACTTCGCCAACCGAAGTGACCTGAATCGTTTTTACGCGGTATTCTACCGCTATTGACCCTTGTAAACCCTGCAGCAAGTGCCGCTTTGATGATTTTATCCGGTATGCTTTGCATAACCGATATATCGCGATAAAACAGGCTGAATTGCACCTTTGGTATGCTTGAGCGTTCTTTGTTGTCTGCTGATGAAGCGCTCGGCTCGGACACCAAGAAATACACAATGTATGTATCGGGCAGCTCGCCACGTTTTTTTACATCCCAAAACTCAAACTCATACGGTATTTTGGTTTCTTCAAAAACCGCAGTCAAAGCAGTTTCGGCGGCATCTATCCATTTACTCAATTGGCATTCCCTCACTTTTTAATACTTTTTTAACAGTTGAATTTATCGGTTTGCGGTTATTGTCAACTGCAGGGCGAATGAACGGATCGGGAAATTCGGGCGAGTGACCGTCGCCATATTCCTGAAACACACCCTCAAACGCTTCGGGATGCTTATCTAAATCTATACCCACCTGACCGTAAATGTAATTGCCCGATTGTTTTGCACCCACAACCTCAATAGCATTTACAACATCACCTGTAAGACGATGCCTTTCAGCGCCTTCACGCATTGTTTTTTCTATAACGGGTAGGGTAGCATCCACTGCCTTTTTGCAAGCAGTGTCTATGTTTTTGCCCGCCGCTTCTATTTTCTTAAAAAATTCTTCTACACCCGAAACGCTGAATTTTGCCGATAAGGCAGTTTTGCCATAGCTTGATTTTTTCCACGCCATAATCAGCCCTCATTTGCAAGATACAATTCAATTTCGTCGCCAACTGTATGTGTGCGATAAATTTTATATCTCTTGTTCTTATATTCAGCAATAGTTTCACCGCCATATTCGTGCGACCAGACATTAAGCTTATATTCGGCTTTAATGCCGCTTGCTTCAGCAGAAAAAAACTCTCTGCGGTCGACATTATACTCAGTGCAAAATATTGTGCTTCGCGTTTCTTTTTCGGTGCGGTTAAATCCATTGCCGCTTGACGCAATTGTTATTAAGGTTACTTGCTCTTGCATCGGTAATCACCACACAAAGCCATAGAATCACGCAGTCTGATATACGCTGCTTGCCATTCGGGACCGCGTTGTAAAAAATTGTAGATCCATTTGCAATAAAACTCTACACAGGATAATGTTAAAGCATCATAACTGTTAGGGTCGCTTGGGTTTACTTTGTCGGTATTGATACCGACCCTGCGCATATCGAGCAGGGCGGCATCAATATTTTTTTGAATATCATCGTTAAGAACATCGCCTGTCATTCTCAACGATTTCTTAACTTGTATAATCATTTAAATCACCTTACGCCGTTGTTTTTGCCGTAAGTGATGCAAATGACTGGTCGTCAATCAATTCTGCCTGCATACGAGCATAAGCGGAATAGATAACGGTGTGCGCTTTAATGTCGCGGTCGGTTTCAACCATAACATCCTGAACAACGTTGCCAACAACTCTCTTGGGGTCACCCACAAGAATTTTACCGTCGGCAACTGCCTCTTCAAGACGGATGGCAGCGCCTATAACAGAACCCTTTGCACCGTCCTGAGCGTTCGGCTGGAATATCGGTCTGCCGTTTAGGTCAACCATTGATACAAGGTAGTTATAAAGCGTAGTGTTGCTTACATAAGCGGTAAGACCGTGACAGCGTTTGCACATGCCAAAGGTTTTTGCAAGCTCTTCGTATGTGAATTCGTCATTTGCAGCGGGGAGCTTATTACCTGCGCTCATACTTGCTTCAATGGTATCAATAACATCTTTAGCCATTGCCCAGCCGACTTGTTCTGCAACATCCTTTGCAATAAACTCTTCAAGCGCACCGATTGCCATCTTGGCAGCTGCATAAGAAAGCTCAACCGTTGCGCTAAAGTCGTTACCGGTAAGTTCAACAGGAACCTTAACGTCAACAAGCAATGTATCGGCTTTGCCTTCCTGGTCCTTGCTCTTTTTAGAGCCTTTGCCCTCGGTGATTTTGGTTCTCTTAACAACCTTAATAGCTACACCGGTTCTGCGCATATCAATGTCAGCAAGAATTGAGTGTTGCTCTTCGCAAAGGTCCCAAATCATATCAAGCGTCTGCACGGGCAATGCCGCAGCCTCGGTGGTGGTTGTAAGTACATTTTCAGGCTTAAAGCCGTTGCGCGCCTCAAAAGCCGCGTTTTGCTCACGGTTAAGCTTTTCGCCACGAAGGTAATTAAAGAACGCATCGCGGTAAAGTACTTCGTTCGCTTTGTTCGTGTTTTCCATATTTTCAGTTCCTTTCATATTTTCTAAAATTGCAGGCATTTTTGGCTCCTTGTCTTTCAAAGCGTTAAGGTTTGCCTGCTCGGTGCGGAAATTTTCAAATTCGGTGTCAAGGTCGTTGACCTCTTTTACCTTTGCGTCATAACCCGCCTTATCGGCTGAATTAAGACAGTTTTCAGCCTCTTTCAAAAGGCTGTCGCGCTTTGCTTTGTAATCTTCGTAGTTCTTAAATTTCATTTTTAAAGTTTCCTTTCAATTTTAAAAGATTTAATTTTTCTTTTTCTAAATCAAGGGCTGCCTTGTTCATAGGTCCCTTAATTTCGTTTCTTAGCTTGTCAATAATCGCACGCGGTATAACACCACCTGCGGCCGCCACTAATTGTAGATTTTTAGATTCGGCAATTTCGTCAACAAGACCAAGTTCAACCGCTTCTTTGGCGGTAAGCCAGCTTTCACGGTCCATCATTTTTAAGGCTTCTTGTTCGCTTATGCCACACTTTGTTTCATAAGCCATACTAACCGCCTTGTTTGCTTGCTGCAGGATTTCCGACTCTTTATCCATAGCGTGATAATCGCCTCTGGCACCGCTTGATACGTTATGTATCATCATCATTGCCGTCGGTGAAATATCACTGTGACCTGCGCAGGCTATAACCGAAGCCGCCGATGCCGCCACACCGACTATGTGAATATTGACCCTGCCCGTATAAGCACGTAAGGCAGAATAAATTTCACTGCCCGAAAATACATCACCGCCGCCCGAATTGATATATACATCAATATCATTGCCGGCAGCCTTTAAAAGAGCCTCGTTCACCATTTTGGGTGAAGTGCAATCCATTTCAAGCCAATCATAAATCCACACATCGTCGTTTGGTACAATGGTGCCTATAATGTCAATTCTTGATTTCATTATTCTTCACCCCCTTTCGCTGTTGAAACGGTATCGGTATCAAGACGGCGAATAGGGGTATCGCCGCCCTCAACTGGTGCAAGGTTAAATACATCGCGCCATTCGTTAGGTGTAAGAGCTCCGCGGTCAACCATAGCCACAAGCGATAATTTGGTTTTTAAGGTCGCACAGCCAAGGTTATTGGCTTCAAAATAAATCTTATTGCCGGCTGAACGCTCTCTTCGTGTAAAAAGTTTTCGGGTATATTCATTTGATAACTGTAGAGCGGTAGGCTCTATAACGCTTTCAAAATAAGAGTTCCACTCATCCTCTGTAAAATTAGAATGTACTATCTTGTCGTTGGTGTTATAAAAAGCATATACTCGCTCTTTGGCCTCTTTGGTTTGCGCGGCATTAGGCACATAATCTTTAGGCTCTACTCTTATGACCTCGCAGTCACCCGACACGCCCGCGGCGCCAATGGTTTCGCTTTCGATGTTCAAATAATTATCGGCAAACTCTTTGACATTTGATTTTAAGTCATCCGGGCGTAACGTATTGGCATATTTAAGAATCCACCTGACTATCCCCGAGTTTTTTATAGCGCTAACAACCGATTGGTCGGCGATAGATACTACTTCCATTAGGTCTTTAAGTGCCTCTGCGGGACTGTCACCAAATATATCCTTACCGTTAAAATCGTTGCGGATGTGAATCAGTTGACTATACGGAAACAACATACGTTTGCCGTTAGCAAAGGTAAACCTTACAAACAAATCACCGTTTTTGCCGTATACTGTTTCGGCCGCTCGCGCAGGCACAGGATACAGCTCTATCGGGATGCCGAAATCATCGCGTATAATCAAAACAAATGCATTATTGTTAAGCGCTAATTGATTAGCAACCTTTTCCTGAAGCACCTGACCACACATATATGGGTTTGGTTCTTCAAGCAAAAAACGAATATACGGTTCAGGGTTTATTGCTGTTTTTTCTGTCGTTTTACGCACGTGCTTTGCAAGCAACTTACCGATTGCTTTTGAATACGGTCTTATCGCCGCGCGAATAATGTCAGAGCGATAAAGATTGTCGCCGAAAGAATAAAAACCGTTGCCGTGCTCGGTTATCATTTCAATGCGGGCGCCAACCTTTGCATTGCTGAAAAGCGATTTTATTTTACTGAAAAATCCCAAGTTTTCACCACCTTTAACATAACGCTTGATATTCGTCAAACTTGTCCCGAAGCACCACGTAAGCGTCTATCAGGGCAAGTGTGCCGTCAATTCTTTGTGTGCGATCAAAACTCTTTATCGGCTGTATATTACCGTTTATATCGGTTTTGATGCAGGTGTTTATTAAGCACCATTTATCTATAGGATGATTGTTATAAACAAAGTTTTTTGCTGTGAATTCGGGCATCATATCTTTCATCGGTTGCGATAAAGTAAAAGTGCCTTGTCTTATGGGTATCATAGACTTTTTGCCAAATTCCGTTTGAAATGCACGCAATAGAGAATCGTCAATGTGCCACGGGTCATAGCCGATATACATAGGGTATATATCTTCCTTTTCACGTAGCTCTATAAACCAATCCAGGAACACTCTTTTATCAACACGGCCGCCTTC
>JAZNSJ010000044.1:0-7002 GCA_045591155.1 Acutalibacteraceae bacterium
CATGGCTACGATCCGACTTTATGTGACTTTGCATGTAGGGCTTGGTACTTTTAGACCTGTTAAGGTAGAGGATATACGTGACCACAAAATGCATACCGAACATTACTATATGCCACAGGATACCGCCGATACTATAAACAATACAAAACAAAACGGCGGTAGGGTAATTTGTGTTGGTACCACAAGCTGCCGAACGGTAGAAAGTGTAGCTCAAAAATACGGCGCAATGCGTGAATGTAGTGATGATACAGGCATATTTATTTACCCAGGTTATGAATTTAAGTGTATGGACGGTCTTGTTACTAATTTTCATTTACCCGAAAGCACGCTTATAATGCTGGTTTCGGCCTTTGCAGGTTATGAAAACACAATGAACGCATACAAAAATGCAGTAGAAGAAAAATACAGATTTTTTAGTTTTGGCGACGCGATGCTCATCCTTTAAAGGATGAGCAAGTAAGAGGTAATGGTGAAGTGGTAAGGTGTCGGCTTCGCCGACGAATTATAAAATTTTTCACATATCCAGTAAACGGCAATGATGCAATGCAAATTTTGTAAGGAGATTTTATGTACAAATTAATTAGCGATAAAAACGGTGCACGGCGAGGTGAGTTTGTTACCAATCGTGGCACAGTACAAACTCCCGCTTTTATGAATGTTGCAACTGCGGGTGCAATAAAAGGCGCATTATCGGCAGACGACCTTAAAAATATCGGTTGTCAGGTAATGCTCAGCAACACATATCATCTACACGTGAGACCGGGCGACGAGGTAATTCGTGACTGTGGTGGACTACACAAATTTACCACTTGGGACGGACCAATTCTTACCGACAGCGGCGGTTTTCAGGTGTTTTCACTTGCTTCTTTGCGAAAAATTGAAGAAGAGGGTGTAACCTTTGCAAGTCATGTTGATGGCAAACGTATTTTTATGGGACCCGAAGAAAGTATGCAAATACAATCTAATCTCGGTTCTACTATAGCAATGGCGTTTGATGAATGCGTAGAAAATCCCGCCCAGTATAGTTATTCAAAAGCATCTTGCGAACGTACTACCCGTTGGCTTAAACGATGTAAAGATAAAATGCAGCAATTAAATAGTTTAGAAAGCACAATTAACCGCGAGCAAATGCTTTTTGGTATAAATCAAGGATGCACCTACAATGATTTGCGTATTAACCATATGAAAGAAATTGCCGAGTTAGATCTTGATGGTTATGCAATAGGTGGTCTGGCAGTTGGTGAGCCTGCTGAAGTTATGTACGACATAATCGAACACGTAACACCTCATATGCCGCAAAATAAAATTCGCTATTTAATGGGTGTTGGTACACCTGTTAATATTTTAAATGCAGTCGAGCGCGGTGTGGATCTTTTTGATTGTGTTATGCCCAGCCGAAATGCTCGTCACGGACATTTATTTACATCAAAGGGAATTATAAATATAAACAATAAAAAGTATGAATATGATATGACACCTATTGATAAAAACTGTGGCTGTCCCGTTTGTCAGCGTTACAGCAAGGCATATATCCGCCATTTGCTAAAAAGCACAGAGATGCTATCTCAGCGACTGCTTGTTATGCATAATTTATGGTTTTATAACAATTTTATGACCGATATTCGCAAGGCGCTTGATAAAGGTAGATTTGCAGAATTTAAAGCAGAACAAGAAATTATTTTGGGAAGACGCATTTAATTTACAAAATTATCCTTGCAATTACAATTTATATTATGTATAATACTTTTTGTTAAATAATTTGGAGGTTTAAATCTTATGAATTTCAATTGGTTAACTTTAGAGGCTGCGGCAACAACTGGTGATACAGCAGCACAAGGCGGCGTTGGTGGTTTACTTATGTCGGTGCTTCCATTCATTCTTATGATTGCAGTATTTTATTTCTTGCTTATTCGTCCTCAAAAGAAAAAGGAAAAAGAAGAAAAGAAAATGCGCGAAAACTTACAGGTTGGTGACGAAATTCTCACCATCGGTGGTATTTACGGTAGAGTAATCTCTTTAAAAGAGGATTCAATTGTTATAGAGTCAAAGAGTGATCACAGCAAGCTTACTATTGCTCGTTGGGCTATGCAGCAAAATCTTACCGTTCATGATGATGCGGCAAGCAAATAATTAAGTAATAAATTATCCCTTCGCTTGAATAAACTTTAAGCGGAGGGATTTGTATGTCTGATGGATTTTCTAAAAAAGATAATGTAAACAAAAAATCTGCGTATATAATTGGTGCAGTATTAGGTGTATTTTCTACACTTATTGCAATGCTTATTTTTGCTGCAGTTTTACTGTTTTTTAATATCGATAGAGCCTATGCTGTGCCTTTCGCTACTATTAGTATTGCAGTAGGCAGTTTTATTGCAAGCCGAATTACTGCAAAAAAAATAGGGGAAAGAGGCTATCTTACAGGGCTTATAATAGGTGTGGTTGTATTTTTAATAATAACTGTACTTGCGCTTATAATGGGCAATAGCTTGTCGCTTAACACACTGTTTCACTTTATAATTATTATGCTTTCATCGCTTGTTGGTGGAATAACCGGCGTTAATGCAAAAATGCAAAAAAAGTACATATAAAAAGCAACCGTCATTTATTAAAATGACGGTTGCTTTTTTACATTGTTAATAGTTCTATAATTTTAGAATAAATAGCCGATGGATTTTCTAAAAATTTTTCTTTTATAAAATTACCCTGTTCGTCATCAGTTATAAGTAATTTTACAGTAATAAAAGGCTTTCCGCTGTCAAGCGCAGAACAACTAATATACGTGCTACCGTTTTCGTGTGTTATTTCAAAAATGTTGTCTTTGGCATTTTTAAATTTTGCAAACATTTTCATTACTGCCAAATACGCACGTTGTTTTACTACCGATGAAAGTGAAGACTTAAGCGTGCTTGCTGTGTTTTTACCGCTTTCGGTTATTTGGTAAATTTGTTCTGCATCATCAACGGCTTTAATCTGACCGCTTGCCGATAGCGACACCACAGCGTCACTTACCTCAAAAGCATTTGCAAGTCCCTCATAGTGCAACACATTAGCCAACATATCAACGGGAACAGGTTCATTTATGGCGCTTAAAATATAGCATATTAAAATTTTAATTTCAGATGTGCTAAACAGCCCTCCGCGCGATACTCCCGCACCTGATGCATTTTTTTCCATAAATAATTCTCCTTAACTTGACTTAGCATATTTGGTTTTGTGGTGTTTTATTTAAAAAGGCTAAAATATTATCTTCTACAATTTGTAAAAGGCGTTTTCTTGTTGTAAGCGGCGCCCAAGCAGTATGTGGTGTGATTATAAGGTTGGGCACGCCTTTAAGCACACAGTCTTGTAACATTGGTTCTTTTTCTAATACATCAATCGCTGCGCCAGATAGTTTGCCAGATTTTAGCGCTTGTGCAAGGTCGTTTTCATTTACAACGCCACCACGCGCGGTATTAATAAAGAAAGCACCGTCACGCATTTTATCAAAACTGTTTTTGTTAAACATTTCTTTGCTTTGGTCATTTAATGGACAGTGCGGTGTAACAATATCACTTTGTTTTAGCAGCTCATCAAGTGTAACAAATGTAACTCGACCGTCGTTTTTTGGTGTTCTAGTATATACAAGAACACGCATTTCAAAAGCAAGAGCTATTTCAGCCACGCGACGACCTATACTACCGTAACCGATAATTCCAATGGTTTTATCCTTTAACTCATCGGTAGAAAAGCAAAGCACCGAAAATGTAGGTGAGCTTTGCCACCCGCCGTTTTGTACGAAGTTATCATAACGGTTAACTGCATTAAAATGATTTAAAATATAGGCAAAAACCTGTTGCGCCACAGCGCTTGTTGAATATGAGCCTGCATTACAAACAGTGATTCCGTATTGTTTTGCAGCAGAAATATCTATATTATTATAACCTGTGGCAAAAAGACCTATATATTTAAGTTTTTTTGCTTTTTCAATAATAGGTTTATCAATTATTGTTTTGTTGCATAAAATTATGTCATATTTGTGTACCGTTTTAAGTAACTCGTTACGCGATATGTTGGGGTTATAAACAACATCACCGTATTTTTCGAATACGGTGAGTGATAAATCGTTGTTTTGTGTAAGGGTAGCGCAGTCGGCAATAAGTATATTCATTGTTTTGGCACTACTTTCTTTTTGCTGCCATCAGGCTCTACTATATACATATTATCAAGCTGTGCCATAAGGCTTTTTTTGTAGCCCTCAATATATTCGCGGCGTAGGGCTGCTTGCTCGGTTTTTTCTTTTTCGGTAAGTCCTTCAGCTTTTTGTTTACGAGCAAGCTCGTTTATACGGTCAATTTTGCTTTGTTCCATAAAATCAAATCTCGTTTCTGCCCTCAAGTGCGCGGGCTAAAGTATATTCGTCGGCATATTCAAGATCGCCGCCTACAGGTATTCCATAGGCAAGACGTGTTACCTTAATGCCCATTGGCTTTACAAGGCGTGATATATAACTGGCCGTTGCCTCGCCCTCTACGGTAGGGTTGGTAGCCATAATTATTTCTTTAACCGAAACATCATTTAGTCTTTCCATAAGCTCTTTTATACGTAACTTATCGGGACCTATATTGTCAAGCGGTGATATAACGCCATGAAGAACGTGATATATACCATTAAATTCACGTGTACGCTCAAATGCCATAACGTCACGCGGGTCTTCGACTACACAAATAATACCTTTATCACGGCGAGTGTCAGCACAAATTTGACAAATCTCTAAATCGGTAAGTGACTGACAAACCTTACAAAAATGTATTTTTTCACGCGCGTTAATAAGTGCTTCGGCAAATTGATGCGCCCGTTCGGGTGGTTGCTCTAAAATGCTGTATGCCAAGCGTTGCGCCGTTTTTTTACCAATTCCGGGTAGTCGTGCAAACTGATTGATAAGCTCGGTTAGAGGGACAATGTTGTAGTTCATAATTAAAACATACCTGGGATATTAAGTCCGCCTGTAATAGCTCCCATTTCTTCCTCTGCAGTTTTTATTGCGCTGTTTATAGCTTCGTTTACAGCAACTGTAACAAGGTCTTCAATCATTTCGGCATCGTCGGGGTCTATAATATCGGGATTGATTTTAATAGCTTTAATAAGATGTTTGCCATCAACCGTAACACTTACTGCACCGCCGCCTGAAGTTGCGGTATATTCGCGAGATTCAAGATCGGTTTGAAGCGTTGCCATATCCTCTTGCATTTTTTGTGCTTGTTTAAGCATTTGATTCATATTGCCGGGGCCACCCGAATTTGGAATACGTACTTTCATATCTTATCTCCTAAAATGTTAATTGTTTTCAAGTTGTTTAAGTTTTTGAGCAAAACTTTGTAAAGGATCGGTAGGTTGTGTATCTGCGTTTTTTGCGTGATAAGGGCCTAATTTATAAACCCTGCCAAGCACCGATTGTGCTGCCTTGCGAATTGAATCACGGTAAACCGCATTATTGCCGTTTACAAGCGCCTTAAACTGTGAGTTATGGGTGTCGATAAGTAATCTATCACCTTCAATATATGCCGACGAATCTTGCAACACACCTGCTATAAGCGGACAGGTCGTGCGTAGCACGCCAATAATTTCTCCCCACTGTGAAACAGGGGTTATATCATTAGGTATTGAGGGAGAATTTTTCTCATCAATAATAGCGATGTTTTCGTCTTGCGGTGCAGGTAAATCGTTTTCTTGCGGCAGTGGAATTTCGTCTTCTGGTTCCTGTAATATTGAATTTTCAACCTGTTTTACCGGCTCATTTTTAACCGTAGTAATGATTGCAGTACTTTCAAGCGCTGCAATTCGATGCTCAAGTGAATTAAGGTCTTGCCTTATTTTAGGATTGCAAAGGCGTATTAAACACATCTCCATCTCACATCTACGGTTACCGCTTTGCATAGTAGCAGCGGTGCATTGTAAAATACTAAGTATTGACATAATTTCTTTTATATCAAAGTTTTGAGCTTGTTTTTCAAGCGCCTTCATTTTACTACTTGAACATACAAGCGGTTTTTTATTGCCCTTAACCACCTTAACTATCATAAGGTCGCGGAAGTGCTGTATAAGCTCTGACAAAAGTCTTAGCATATCTACCGAAGAATTGTGTAGCTCATCTATAAGCATTAACGCTTGCTCGGTTTGTTGATTTTTAATTAGGTCAGCCATTTTTATAAGGTAATCGTTGCCTGCCATAGAACAAACGCTTACTACCGTATCTTCGGTAATATTAACACTATGTGATGCGCAAAGGTCAAGGATTGAAAGTGCATCACGCATACCACCATCAGCGGCAGAGGCAATTAGCGATGCCGCATCGTCAGTAAGGGTGAGATTTTCTTTAGTGGCTACAAACTGAAGTCTGCTAATAATTTCGCTGCTGTCTATACGTCTAAAATCAAAACGTTGGCACCGCGAAAGAATGGTTGCTGGTAATTTGTGAACCTCGGTAGTAGCAAGTATAAACACAACATGCTCAGGCGGTTCTTCAAGTGTTTTAAGCAGTGCATTAAATGCGGCGCCTGAAAGCATATGAACCTCGTCAATAATATATACGCGGTATTTGCAAGCCGCAGGAGAAAAGTTCACCTGCTCGCGAAGCTCGCGTATATCGTCTACACCGTTATTAGATGCGGCGTCCATTTCTACAATGTCGGTAATTTCGTCACGTGCTACCATACGGCAAATTTCACATTCTCCGCAAGGGTCACCATTTATGGGGGATAGGCAGTTTACCGCCTTAGCAAGAATTTTAGCGCAGGTGGTTTTACCTGTACCACGTGTGCCTGTAAAAAGGTAAGCATGCACAATTTTACCACAGTCAAGCTCGTTCTTTAGCGTTTTGGTAATGTGATGTTGCCCTACAACATCAGAAAAGGTGGTAGGACGATATTTTCGATACAGCGCCTGATATGCCATTATTTCACCCCAAAATAAAATTTTACCTGTATGCTTGGTCGTACGAATGAACCGATTGACTATTCGCACGGA
>JAZNSJ010000045.1:0-8603 GCA_045591155.1 Acutalibacteraceae bacterium
CTTATGGCTATTTCAACCCTTATTTTTAATAAGGCTCCTTATAAGAATGTAATTGTTCTCGGTCACGTTCAGGATGAAAACGGTCAAAAAATGTCTAAATCAAAGGGCAATGCCGTAGACCCGTTTGATGCGCTTGAAAGCTACGGCGCAGATGCTATTCGTTGGTATTTCTATACCAACTCTGCTCCATGGCTTCCTAACCGTTTCCACGGTAAAGCCGTAGGAGAGGGTCAGCGGAAGTTTATGGGTACTTTGTGGAACACATACGCTTTTTATGTGCTTTATGCAAATATAGATAAATTCGACCCAACTGCGCACACCCTTAACCCCGATAATCTTACCGTTATGGATAAATGGCTTATTTCAAAGCTTAATTCTATGGTTAAGACTGTTGACGAAAACCTTGCTAACTACCGAATTCCTGAAGCTGCACGTGCACTCCAAGAATTTGTTGACCAAATGAGCAACTGGTATGTTCGTCGTGGTCGTGAGCGTTATTGGGTACAGGGTATGACATCTGATAAGGAAACTGCTTATTTAGTTCTTTATAACGCGCTTGTAACAACCGCTAAAGCGGCAGCACCAATGATACCGTTTATGTCTGAAAGCATTTATCAAAACCTTGTTCGCAATATCGACAAGACTGCTCCAGAAAGTATCCATCTTTGCGACTTCCCCGAAGTAGACGAAGCTGCAATCGATATAAAACTCGAAGAAAATATGGATAGCGTTCTTGAAATTGTAGTACTTGGCCGTAGCGCACGTAATGGCTCAGCAATAAAGAATCGTCAGCCGCTTAACACAATGTATGTTAAATGTGATATAGCACTTGACAATTTCTTTGCTGATATTATTAAAGACGAGCTTAATATTAAATCGGTTGACTTTACAAATGAGGTTGATAACCTTGTATCGTACAGCTTTAAGCCACAGCTTAAAACTGTAGGTCCAAAATACGGTAAACAGTTAGGCGAAATCCGTACAGCACTTTCAGAGCTTGACGGCAATGCCGCTAAAACAGAGCTTGATGCAAACGGCTCAATTACACTAAATCTTGCTTCGGGTGATGTTACCCTCGCTACCGAAGATTTGCTTATTGAAGCAAAGCAAAAGGAAGGCTTCTTTACAGTAAGTGACCACGGTATTACCGTAGCGCTTGACACCACACTTACCGACGAACTTGTTGAAGAAGGCTTTGTACGTGAGATTGTAAGTAAAATTCAAACCATGCGTAAAGAAGCAAACTTTAACGTAACCGACCATATCGCAGTTACTATGTGTGGCAGTGAAAAGGTTATTGCCATTGTAAACAAGTTGTCAGGCGATATCGCAGGCGATACCCTTGCTGACTCAATCGTCGTTGGCGATGTTGATGGCTATAGCAAGGATTGGGATATTAACGGCGAGAAGCTTACAATTGGCGTTAAATGTGTGTAATTTGCATATAATTAAACAAAGGAGGAAAAGGCTATGTCTGAAAACAATAAAAAACAAATTACCGAATTACAAGATATTAGCTCGGTCTCAACCGAATACCTTGCAAAAAAGAATCCCGTTTTTGCATATACAAGTGGGCTTTATAAAAACCTTGGAAATATTATTAAGGCTATTGCATTTGTGATTGCATTTATAATGATTATAATAGGCTTTGTTATAGCATTCTTTTTGTTTGCAAAAACCACTTTTTCGGTAGCAATAGGTTTTGCGGCAGTAATTTTGTTCACAACTATGGCGGCAATTATATTTTTCCTAATATTTGGTCTTGGCCATATCCTCTGCCAAAATAATGAAATTTTAAAAATTCTCAATAAATAATTTTCAAAAAATTTATGCCCCGCTGTTAGCGGGGCACTATTTTTATGCATTTTGCAAAAATTATCTGTTTTCGCATTAAACATTTCTTAATATATTAAACCTTGTTTTTTGTATAAAAAGTGATATAATATAAGTTAACACTAAATTAACACATTTATTAAAATTTTGTTTTACAATACGGTTGTGAAATTCATTCACCTGAAAGGATTGCGTTTAAAATGAATACTGAAAAGGTATGTAATACCGTATCAAGTTTTTTTACCACCGCGGTTCCCAAATTTTTAAATATAATAAAAAACTTTTTTATAAATAATTTTGAAATTACAAGCACCAAAAAATCCCGAATAACAGGCTCTGTTATTGCGGGTCTATTGTTGCTTGTTGTTGTTTTTTTTAACAATCAATTTACCAAGCTTGAAACTGTTTTTAAATGGTGGCTACTTGCATTTGCCATTGTAGCACCCTTTATCATAGGCGCCTTTGTTACATTTAACACTAAAATTAAAAATGATTTATTTAATAAAATATGGCATTTTGTCTTCTTTTTGCTTACCCCAATTGTTACTATGACAATGACTGAATGTCTTAACAATATTTTTATCTATAATATGACCTATCTTGGTTTCTTTGCAAACTATATGGTTATATTGCTGTTTCAGTTTTTGTTTTTTGCTATAAGCGGAAGCTTTAGAATATCTTTGCTTATCACTAACGCAATTTGCTACGGATTTGCACTATCGCATTGCTATGTTGTGCAGTTTAGAGGCACACCATTTATTCCTATGGATTTCTTTGCCATAACTACTGCGGCAAATGTTGCAAACACCTATAACTACACACCTACGCATACAATAATTATTGGTTCTCTTATCTTCATTTTTATAGTCGTTTTAAGCATAAAAATGAAAACTCCTAATTATAACCTTATAACCAAAATTATATCGCGTACATTTATGGGCACCTTTTTTTCCTGCCTTATGATTTTATTCTATTTCACCTCTATATTTGCCGATGCAGGTGTTAAGCCCGACTTCTGGAATCAATCGCGCGGTTACCGTAACTACGGATTTGTGTTTAGTTTTTTTTGTAACACAAAGTATCTTTATATGAATGAACCCAGCGGGTACGATGCAAATAGTGTTGGAGATTACGTTTCAAGCACAATTGACAAGGATGTATCAAACGTTGTAAAGCCTACAGGCAATGAGCCTAATATTATCTGCATTATGAACGAGTCACTCTCGGATTTAAGTGTTCTTGGTGAGTTTACAACCAATCAGGATTATATGCCCTTTATGCGTAGCCTTACCGAAAACACAGTTAAAGGCAATCTTTATGTTCCTGTTATAGGCGCAGGTACATCTAATACCGAGTTTGAATTTTTAACAGGTCACACAACCGCATTTTTACCTTCGGGTAGTAATGCTTATATGCTATATGTAAAAAATCCCATTGCCTCGCTTGTTTCTACACTTGAAGGTCAGGGATATTCTTCTTGGGCATTCCACCCATATTATTCAACAGGTTGGAATCGTGTAAACGTATACAACAATCTAGGCTTTAATTCTTACAGCTTTCTTGAAAATCTTATAGACGTCTCTATTCTAAACGATTATGTTCAAAATGGCAGCGATGCTGATTATCTACAGTCTCTTATTGACACCTATTATCCCGACCGAACAAATATGCTAACACGTCAATATGTAAGTGATAGCTACAACTATGATGTTATTATAGAAAATTTTGAAAATCGCGATAAATCACAGCCCTATTTTGCTTTTAATGTAACAATGCAAAACCACGGCGGTTATTCAAACGGTGCTGCTAATTTTAACGAGTGTATACAAATTACATCTACTCCTATATACTACAACAAAGCAAGCAAATACCTGTCACTTGTAAAGGCGAGCGACGATGCCTTTAAAGAACTTGTAGAGTATTTTTCTAATGTAGATGAGCCCACAGTTATTTGTATGTTTGGTGACCACCAGCCGTCTATAGAAACTGAGTTTATTGCCTCGCTTTTAGGTGCCAACAATATAAACAACCTAACACTAGAGCAAGAACAGGCGCGACACATAACACCATTCTATATATGGGCAAATTATGACATTGAAGAAAAATATATTGACAAGCTAAGCGCCAACTATTTATCGTCATATATGCTTGATGTAGCAGGGGTTAAGCTTACCGAGTACAACAAATATTTGCTAAAACTTTCTCAAACATTACCTGTAATAGATACCGTAGGCTATATAGACTCAAACAACAATTACTACCGCTGGAGCGATCACAGCGAACACAGTCAAACATTAAGCCAATACGAAAGAATACAGTATAATAATATATTTGATTCTGAAAATAAAGATAATGAAATTTTCTTCCTCGAAGGTTACACAATGCCTGAAACACTTGAGCAAAAGGACAACAAACAATGATAAACACAACCCTTTGCCACATAGAACAAAATGGCAAGTATTTAATGCTGCATCGTATAAAAAAGCAAAATGATCTAAATCAAGATAAATGGATTGGTATAGGCGGCAAATTTGAGGATAAGGAAAGCCCCGAGCAATGCAACCGCCGCGAAGTATATGAAGAAACGGGACTTACCTTAGGTAAATGTGAATACCGCGGTATTGTTACTTTTGTGTCAGATAAATGGCCAACCGAATATATGCATATCTTTACCTGCCGCGATTTTAGCGGCGAAATAAAAGAATGTAACGAGGGCGTACTAGAGTGGGTTGATAAACAAAAAATATACAGCCTACCCTTGTGGGAGGGTGACAAAATTTTCTTAAAACTTATAGAAAACCCAAAAACGCCCTTTTTTTCTCTACGACTTGAATACAATGGCAACACTCTCAAGAGCGCAATTCTTAACGATGAGGTAATCATATGAAAATTTGTATATACGGCGCATCATCAAACTCTATTAATAAATCTTTTCTTGATGCAGGAGAAGTTTTAGGCGAAGACATAGCTAACAAAAATCATACCGTTGTTTTTGGCGGTGGCGCCGCAGGACTTATGGGTGCTGTAGCACGCGGCGCTTATAAAGCAGGTGGCGAAATTATTGGTATATGCCCGTCGTTTTTTAATGTTGACGGCGCACTGTTTGACAAATGCACCAAAATGATTTACACCAAAACCATGCGAGAAAGAAAGCAACTGCTTGACGAAATGTCTGATGCGTTTATTATAACCCCTGGTGGCATTGGCACCTTTGACGAGTTTTTTGAAATTTATACCCTACGACAACTCGGCACACATAAAAAGCCAATTGCTATTTACAACACAAACGGCTATTATGACTCGCTTATAAATATGTTAAAAAACGCTATTGACAAAAACTTTATGCCTTCCACCAATATGGATTTATTGTTTATTTCTGATAATCCACAACAAATTATCAGTTATATCGAAAACTATAATCCAGCCGACCACACTGCCGCAGAATTTAAATTTATTAAATAATAAAAAAATCAAGGCTTTGCTTAAAATAAAGCAAAGCCTTGATTTTTTTATTGTTATACAGATTTTATCTTATCATTATTAAAGATTAAAACCTCTATTTCACCAAATTGCTCTGATAGTTCACGGCTGAGCGGTTTGCAAATAACATTCTCACTGTTATAATGCCCCGCATCAAACACTGTAACGCCATAGTTTATACCATCAACAAACACATTATGCTTTATATCCGCCGAAATAAGTGCATCAAAACCTGCGTTTACAGCATCGGTAAGATATGCACCGCCCGAACCCGAGCACACAAGCACACGGCAAATTTGTTTACCGGTGTCAGTATAACGCACCGCACCACCAAGTTGATTTTTAATGTGCTGGGCCAAAGGATCGGCATCTGCTATGTCACACTCGGCTTCACGTATTAAAAATCCATCGTGTGCAATGTACGGTTTTATGTTTTTAAGACCGATTATCTCGCAAAGCCTTTCAGTAACACCGCCTACTGCAATATCAAGATTGGTATGCATTGATATTACCGATATATCAGACTTTGCAAGCTCGTAAATAACACCACCTGCAAGTATATTTTTAAGTCCATCAAAAATTACAGGATGATGGGTAACTATAAGCTCTGCGCCCAATTCTTTAGCATAATTTACAGTGTTTATATCACAGTCAAGGCAAACTACCGCCTTCCTTACGGTAGCATTCCCATCGCCTACCAAAAGACCCACGTTGTCAAAATCACATGCAGTATCAAGTGGGTATTTTTGTTTTAAAAAATCTAAAATATTATTTACAGTCATCATTTTTTCTTTGCAAATGAGTCTTTAAGCGCTACTGTGCGGTTAAAGACTATTTTATCAGCTGTAGTATCTTTATCTACGCAGAAATAACCCTGACGCATAAACTGGAAGGTATCACCAACATTTACATCTTTAAGGCTGGTATCAATAACAGCATTAGAAATAACGGTGAGTGATTCGGGGTTAAGATTATCGGCAAAAGATGATACACCCTCTTCATCACTTGGGTTTTCAACATTAAAGAGGCGGTCATAAAGACGAACCTCGGCACTTATACAGTTTTGGGCGCTTACCCAGTGGAGTGTGCCCTTAACCTTTCTACCGTCGGGCGCTTCGCCACCGCGACTTTCAGGGTCATAGGTACAGTGAACTGCGGTTATATTACCGTTTTCGTCCTCCTCGTGCGAAGCATATTTTACAAAATAAGCACCCTTAAGCCTTACCTCTTTCGTAGGACAAAGACGGAAATATTTACCCGGAGGATCCAACATAAAGTCATCGTCTTCAATAAATATCTCGCGTGAGAAAATAACGCTTGTTTTACCAAGTTCAGGCTTGTTGGGGTTAATGTCAACCTCAATTTGCTCTGTCTTACCCTCTGGATAGTTGTCAATAACCACTTTAAGCGGGCGCAAAACCGCCATAGCTCTGTCTGCATTTTCGTTAAGATAATCACGAACACAAGACTCAAGCAGCGCATAGTCGATAACACTATACGCCTTTGAAACACCAATCTTGTCAACAAAAGCGCGTACCGCCTGTGACGGATAACCGCGACGACGCATACCACAAATGGTAGCCATACGTGGATCGTCCCAACCGGAAACCAAATTATCGTTTACAAGCTTTAAGCACTTACGCTTACTTGTTAAGGTGTAGTTTACATTCATACGCGCAAACTCTATCTGACGTGGTGGCTCGTGCGTTATATCGCAAGCCTCAAGCACCCAGTTGTAAAGTGGACGATGGTTTTCAAACTCTAATGAGCAAAGGGAATGTGTAACACCCTCACGTGCATCACTTAATGGGTGAGCAAAGTCATACATTGGGTACACACACCACTTATCACCTGTTCGGTGGTGATGTGCCTTAAGCACACGGTAAATAACAGGGTCACGCATATTAAGGTTAGATGATGCCATATCAATTTTAGCTCGAAGCACCATTTTGCCCTCATCTATTTCTCCTGCTGTCATTTTAGCAAAAAGCTCGCGAGTTTCTTCGATTGGTCTATCACGATAAGGGCTATTTTTACCTGCCTCTGTGAGAGTACCGCGCATTTCACGAATTTCATCGGCGGATGACTCATCAATGTAAGCTAGTCCCTTGTCAATAAGCTTTAGTGCGCACTCATAAATAAAATCAAAATAGTCTGAAGCGTAATAAACATTGTCCCAATTAAAACCTAACCACTTAATATCTTCCATAATAGCGTCAACATACTCAACATCTTCTTTGGTGGGGTTGGTATCGTCAAGACGCAAATTACACTTACCCTTATATTTTTCAGCTGTGCCAAAGTCAATGCAAATAGCCTTTGCATGACCTATATGCAAATAACCGTTTGGCTCGGGCGGAAAACGTGTTTGCACACGGCTATACACACCCTCTGTCAAATCCTCATCAATAAAATCATATATAAAATTAGACGGTTTATTTTCCTCTAATTCTTCAGTTATTACCTTGTTTTCTTCCATCTTATAAAACCTCTATCATAGCGTCGATTCGTTTAAAGCACTCGGTTGCACCTAAAACCTGCATTATACTGCAAAGATCGGGTGTGTTTGTGCGACCTGTAACAGCAATACGAAGTATTGTGCTAAGGTCACCCGCGCTACCGTTAAATGCATCAGGATTAGCCTTATATTCCTTAGTTTCAGCCGCAAAGCCCAAAGTTGGGGCTAGCTGCTTTATCTTATTAAACCAAGCCTGCCGGTCATCAGCTACATCGTAAACCTTTTTATACTCGGTAAGGAATGCCTTAGCATCAGCGGCCGCAATATTTTCGGGCAAAGTGTGGTTTGGTGTATAAAGAGCATCAAAGAAGAACGCAAAATATTCTTTTGCCTCGCTCCATTTAGCCAAATCCTTACGCGGCTTTTTAGCATCGTCACGGTCAATGGCAAGCATTGCCTTTGTAAAGTCGGGGTTTGCTACGAGCATTTCGTAAAATTCACTGTCAAATTCGCACGCCCAAGCGGTAAGACAGTCATAAACCTCGCTGCTCTTCATTGATGCAAGTTTTATCTTACTTACGTCGTTTAACTTATTTTCATCAAACAATGCGCCTGAAACGCTCATTTTTTTAAGATTAAACTTAAATGTGCGATAGTCAGCATCTGGGTTTGCGCGGCGCCAATCCTCAAAATCGGATGCGGCGATGGTCATAAGGTATTCGATAACACTGTCGCAGTCATAGCCCTGCTCTGCAAAGAAATGAACGGCGGCCTCGGGGTCCTTACGCTTGGAAATCTTACGCTTATTGCCGTTATCCAATTTAAGCACCTG
>JAZNSJ010000046.1:0-7414 GCA_045591155.1 Acutalibacteraceae bacterium
AGCGTGTATATTTAAAATGTTTTGAACCTTTTGGGTAGCAATACATAATTTGTTATAGGTTTTTTTATCGGGCTCTACGGCTATTATTTTGTTGTAATTTTTCACCACCGACAAAAACTCTGCTACAGTATCACCCCTATATGCGCCTAAATCAAAATAGGTTTCATTATTATCTAATTTTAATATATTGTCATACACCTCACGAGGCTGTGTTTCGCACTGCAACAAATAGTCTATTTTTCCTGTTAGTTTATACATAAGGGCACTTCTAAATACATTTTTAGAGGTATCATCCGCAAGCATATTATAAATATTTTTAAATTTTGCGTTATTTTGCTTTACATACTCTATATTAAAAAGAGTGTCGCCGTAAACTGCCACGTCGGGAGCGTATAATTCTTGTTCGGCGGCAATTCGCTTTATGTTTGCAATTACTTCGGGCAGTGCCGAACCAAAGCATACTAGTACTATCATATCACCAAAGGTTTTCTTTGCTGTTTTATAATCGGTCACTAAAAAACCGTGAAATGTCTTTTGGCGCACAAAACCGTCGGATGCAAAAACACCCGATACCTTTATACCATACCTATCAAGCACTGATATAATTTTATCAGCGCCGTTACCCATGCCGTAAAGCACAACGGGTTTTGCTGTTTCTTTTAAATAGTTCCACAAATCTTTCATATTCACCATTATATATACAAGTTTAAAATTTTACAAGTAAGATATAGACAAATTGTAATTTTTTTGATATATTTATTAAGTAATAAATTTGTGGAGGGTTCTTTATGAAAAAAGTTCTCGCTTTTGACTTTGGCGCTTCAAGCGGTCGCGCTATGCTTGCAACACTATGTGACGGCAAGATTGAAATGAAAGAAATTCACCGCTTTTCTAACGACCCTGTTGTAGTTCGCGGCAGTATGTATTGGGATATTCTTCGTCTTTTCTTTGAAATTAAAACAGGTATCACTAAAGCAGTAAATGAGGGTGGTTTTGACGCTATTGGCATTGACACTTGGGGTGTTGACTTTGGTTTGCTCGATAACAAGGGCCGCTTGCTTGCAAATCCCTATCACTATCGTGATAGCCGTACCCATACAGTACCTGAAAAGGTGTTTAACATTATCTCTAAAGACCAGCTTTACCAAAAAGCAGGTCTGCAATTTATACACTTTAACACCATTTATCAATTAATGTACCTAAAGCTTAATGAACCCGAGGTGTTAGACCGCACCGATAAAATGCTTATGATACCCGACCTTTTCGGGTATATGCTTACTGGTGAAATAAAAGAGGAAGCAACTATTGCCTCTACCTCTAACCTGCTTAACCCATATACAAAGGATTGGGATTTTGAACTTATTGAGCAGTTAGGTTTACCTAAAAATATTTTTGCACCCATTACAAAGCCTGGTAGTGTTTACGGTTATCTTTCTGACGAAATATGTGAAGAACTAGGTTGCGATAAGGTACCTGTAATAGCCGTTGCTTCTCACGACACAGCTTCAGCCGTTGCGGCAACACCCAGCGAACGTGATGACTTTGTTTACATAAGCTGCGGCACATGGAGCCTTTTTGGTATTGAAAGCAAAACTCCTATTCTTACTACCCAAGCCGCTAAAGCCGACTTTACAAATGAAGGCGGTTTTGAGGATACAACCCGTTTTCTTAAAAACATTATGGGGCTTTGGCTTATACAAGAATCTCGCCGTCAGTTCAGACGTGAGGGTGAAGAGGTTGGTTTTGACATGCTTGAAAAAGAAGCATTAGCTGCAGAGCCATTTAAGTGTTTTATAAATGTAGATGACCCTGCATTTGAGCCAGCAGGCAACCTGCCGCGCAGAGTAAAAGAATACTGTGAAAAGACCGGTCAATATGTACCACAAACTCGTGGAGAGGTTATGCGTTGTATCTACCAGAGCCTTGCTATGAAATATAAATACACCTTCAATGCTCTTAACAATATGGGTGATAAAAAACACCACAGCATAAACATTTTAGGTGGCGGTATTAAGGATAGACTTCTTTGCCAGATGACAAGTGACGCTTGTAACGTACCGGTGCTTGCAGGTCCAACCGAAGCCACTGTTATGGGTAACATAGGTGTTGCAATGTGTTGTTTAGGCGAAATTAAAAACTTTGCCGAGCTACGCCGAGTGGTTTCTAACTCAACCGAGATTAAAACATATACACCCTGTAATAACGAACTATGGGAAAAAGCATACGCCGATTATTTAAAGGCTACCGGACTCAACTAATATCTATTAAATAAAAAATCTCTTCTTGAAATTTCAAGAAGAGATTTTTTATTTAATAATATTTTTCTATAAATTCTTCGATTGGTGTATTGTCGAGCAAACCAGTATGCAATATCTACCTATAAACTCAAACTCTAATTTTTAAAATCCATTCCATTCGCCTTGGGTAACATTCATATTAATCACCCTTTAATTCATAGCCACCTACAGGGCGAACGAATAACTTAACACAAGAATCTTTTCCAAATATTGCTTCAATCATAGCTTTGTAATCATTAAACATTTCATTTGGTATATAGCACTGAATTGTACCTGCAAAACCACCGCCGTGAACACGACACGCGCCACGACTGCCTAAAAATTGTTTGGTTACAGCAAGCGCCAACGAAATTGCTTGTTCTTTAGGATTGCTTGGAGAATACACATTTTGCAACAGGTCATATGATGATTCGCCTGAACATTTAACAGCAGTAAAAAACGCATTAAAATCGCCCTTACCTAACGCCTCTTTTTGAGTTATTACACGCTTGTTTTCGTTAAAAATATGTATTGCTCGAAGCACGGCTCGGTCGCCGCATTTGTGGCGAATTTCAGCAAGATTTGAATAGAATTTTTTCTCATCGGCATCACGCAGATATTCTACTCCTAAAGCATTACTTACCTCTTTACATTCAATTGTAATATCTGAATAATCGTCTGTAAGATCGGCATGATTACCACCTGTGTCAACAACGCAAAGCGTATGTCCTGAATTAGATAAATCAATACTAATTTTTTCAACAACAGGATTTAGCGGATTATTAAAATCGGCATAGGTAAATCCGCCCACAGATGATGCCATCTGGTCAAGCAAACCACACGGCTTACCAAAATATTCACGCTCTGCAAACTGTGAATATTTTGCAATAGTTACGGCATCGACCAACGCATTATTATAAATGCCGTTTACAATATTTGATACCAAAACCTCAAAAGCCGCCGATGACGAAAGTCCCGAGCCTTTTAGTACATTAGAGGTAGTATAAGCATCAAAACCGCCTATGCTGTATCCGTTTTGTTTAAAAGCGCTAAGCACTCCGCGGATAAGAGCTGCTGCCTTACCGTTTTCGTTCTGTTTAACGTCGAGGTCAGCGCTATCAACCTCATCCATAGGATAGCCCTTTGATTTTATGCGTACAATACCGTCAGTATTTTCAGATACCACCGCTATAACATCTAAATTAACGCTACCTGCCAGTACTAAACCGTGCTGATGGTCGGTATGGTTACCACCTATTTCGGTGCGGCCAGGCGCTGAAAACAAACGTATATTATCGCGCTCACCATAAATTTTAAAAAATTCATCAACAGCCTCAAGAAAGCGTTGTCTTGCGACTTTACATTCACCGTAAAGCAGTATGAAATCTTTGTCAAATTGTCCGTTTCGAATGCTTTTTTTAATCTCGAAAATATTCATATTATTAAAGAAAGCGGAAAACCACATCAAAAAAGATGTTATTTTCCGCCTGTCCTTTCATTTAAATTTTAAAGTGCTTCTACGATAGCCTTTGTATCACGAGCTATTTTAAGTTCTTCATTAGTAGGTATAATATAAACATTAACCTTACTGTCAGCGGTAGAAATTTTTATTTCCTCACCGTGAACTGTATTTGCGGTTTTGTCGAGCTTTACACCTAAATAAGAAAGGTTTTCACAAATGTATTCACGAAGCTCCTCGTCGTTTTCACCGATACCGCCTGTAAATACTATTGTATCAACGCCGTTCATAGCGGCAACATAAGAACCAACAAACTTTAATATCTGATAGCGCTGCATATCAATTGCAAGCTGTGCACGGGCATTTCCCTGCTCTGCTGCAGCGGCTACGTCACGGTTGTCGTTTGATACGCCAGAAATACCTAAAACGCCTGATTTTTTGTTACAGATAGAGTCAATATCGGCAAAAGAAAGATTTTCTTTCTCGGCAACATATGTAAGTGTTGAAGGATCAAGTGTACCGCAGCGTGTGCCCATCATAAAGCCGTCAAGTGGAGTAAAGCCCATTGAGGTGTCGATACAAGCACCGTCTTTTATAGCGCTTATAGAACAACCGTTACCTAAGTGACAGGTGATAATCTTTAGGTCTTTTTTATCCTTACCCTCAAGAACTGCCGCACGATCACTTACAAAGCTGTGTGAGGTGCCGTGGAAGCCATACTTACGAACACGATAGTTTTCATAATATTCGTAAGGCAACGCATACATATAAGCCTGTGCTGGCATTGTTTGGTGGAATGATGTGTCAAACACACCAACCTGAGAAATTTTATCACCAAAGGTTTTAGTACAAGCCTCAATACCCAAAATATTTGCAGGGTTGTGAAGCGGTGCCATAACACTGCATTCGCGAACCTTTGCAATCATCTCATCGGTAATAAGTGCTGATTTATTAAATTCTTCAGCGCCGTGAACAACACGGTGACCGATAGCGGTTACCTCATCGAGCGAATCAATAACCTTAGCCTCGCTCTTTGTCATAGCGTAAACTACAGCCTCAAATGCTTCACTGTGGGTGGGCATAGCGGTTTCTGCCTTGTAAACTCTACCGTCAGCAGCCTTGTGTGTGATAGCGCCTGTAACGCCAATACGCTCGCAAAGTCCCTTTGCAAGAACCTTCTCGTTATCCATATCAATAAGCTGATATTTAAGCGATGAACTGCCTGCATTTACTACAAATACTTTCATTTCAATTACTCCTTAAATTAAATATTGAAAGATAAAAAATTATATGGTAAAATATTGCCATAAACATACATTAGGTATTTTACTTTATTAATACTGAATTTTCAAGTGTTTTTGTAAAAAGAGGTGATTTTTTTGTCTACAGTGGGCATAATTGCCGAATTTAACCCCCTGCATACCGGTCACAAGCATATTATTGACTATGCTAAAACACTTGGCGACACTGTGGTTTGTGTTATAAGCGGCAACTTTGTGCAGCGCGGCGACGTTGCAATAATAAGCAAACAGATGCGTGCCAGATTTGCGTTGCTGTGTGGCGCCGACATTGTAGCTGAATTACCTGTTTTGTGGAGTATGTCTACCGCGCAAAATTTTGCACTTGGAAGTGTATGGCAGTTATATAACTTAGGCTGCGATAAAATCGTTTTTGGTAGTGAATGCGGTAATATTGAGGCTCTTAAAAATGCTGCAGATGTGCTAAATAGTGATGGCTTTTATGAAAAGGTCACCCAAAAGGCAAAATCGGGCATCACCTTTGCTGTGGCTCGTGAACAAGTAGCCTCACAAATGGGGGTCGATTTTACCCTACTTCGTGGCGCCAACAACAACCTTGGCATCGAATATATACTGGCTGCTAAAAAGCTTAATCTACCAATAGAGTTTGACACCATAAAGCGTTTAGGCGCAGGTCATGACTCGGGAGAGATTGACGACGGGTTTGTATCATCATCATTTATACGAACCGAGCTTTTAAAAGAAAATATAGGCTACATCGAACGCTTTATGCCACGAGAGATACGGGGTATTATCGGTGCTGAAGATATTGCTGATATAAAGCGGCTTGAAAATGCAATTTTGTATTCACTTCGCACCAAAACAGCGAAACAGCTTACAACCTTACCTGATATAAGCGAAGGACTTGAAAACAAGATTTATTTCTCGGCACGTGTTGCCACAAGCCTTGACGAACTGTACAATATGATTAAAACCAAACGATATACCTTAGCTCGCATAAGGCGATTGGTATTATCGGCATTTTTAGAATTTGATAACACCTTTTTTATGCGTACCCCACCCTATGTGCGTGTGTTGGGTTTTAGTGAACAAGGTATGTCACATCTAAAAAACCCACAGGGTATAATTCCAATTATTACCCGCGCTATGCAAATAAAATTATTAGATGACGATGCGCAAAGTGTATTTGAAACCGAATGTCGCGCTACCGACATATATAACCTTTGTTTAGGCAATCCGCTTGAGTGTGGCACCGAGCAAAGAATGAAACTATTAAAAAAGGAAGAATTAATATGATTAAAACTGAAATTAAAAGCTTTAAAGACTATGGCAAGGTTTTAAGCCTTTCAAACGGCGTTATTGAAGCATATATTACAATCGATATTGGTCCAAGAATTATACGCTTTGGATTTGTTAACGGTCAGAACATTATGTGTGACAACCGCAGTGTTATGGCGCCTAAAGATGACAACCAATTTGAAAGCTTTTTTGGCAAAGGCAAAAAGTGGGAGCTTTTAGGTGGTCACCGTATATGGACCTCTCCTGAAAGTTACCCCGAAAGTTACTACCCCGACCTTGACCCTGTAAAATACGAAATAACAGAAAACGGAGCTGTGTTTACACCGCCTGCAGAGCAAGAAAACGGCTTGCAAAAACAACTTGAGATTAAAATGGACCCGGATGATGCTAATATGTATGTTACAATGCGTGTCGCAAACATAGGCGACTCGCCTAAAGAATTTTCTATTTGGGGTCTTACCGTATCAGCCACAGGCGGCACACTAATAGTACCTATGAACGACAATGACACTGGGCTTCTTGCTAACCGCAACATTTCGGTGTGGCCCTATACCAATCTTGCTGACACAAGACTACACTTTGGCAATCGCTATGTTACACTGCATCAGGATACAAGTGTTGATCAGTCATTTAAACTTGGATTTGACCTAAATTTTGCTGAGGCATTCTACTGTGTAAACGACGATATTTTCCGCAAAAGCTATGAAACCCACCACAAAACTGAAAAATATCCCGACAATAACTGTAGCTTTGAAACTTTCACAAACTCAGGCTTTATAGAAATTGAGTCTTTAAGTCCGCTAAAGTTAGTAAAATCGGGTGAAACAGTATCGCTTACAGAGCATTGGTCGATGCACAAAAAGCCTTGCAATGTAGAATTTAAGGATGATGAATCAATAGATAATATGTTAAAAAATATAGAAATGCAATACGAAAATTTATTTAAAATGTAGGAGGAACAAAAAATATAATTAAACTTTGCCTAGAACATAAAGAATGTATAAAAATGGTTTATTGTTCAAGTACTGGCGCATTAAAAGAATTACCTAAAGGAACAAAAATAAAAGAACAAAAAAAATTAAGCACTGATGGTTTAATAGATTGTTATAGTCAGTCAAAAG
>JAZNSJ010000047.1:0-2207 GCA_045591155.1 Acutalibacteraceae bacterium
CGTCACCGCCTGCATACACACCTTCGCGTGAGGTAAGTCCATCCTCGGTAACAATAATGCCACCACGAGAGTTAACCTCGAGCCCGTTAGTAGTATTTTTTATAAGTGGATTAGGGGAAGTGCCTATTGAAATAATTACGGTATCAACGTCTAAAACAAACTGTGAGTCTGGTATTTCAATAGGTATGCGACGACCTCTTTCGTCAGGTTCACCAAGCTCCATTTTTATACATTTTATACCTGTAACAAAACCGTTCTTTTCATCGCGAGGATTATCAGGGTTATTATAACCTAAAATCTCAACAGGATTATTAAGTAATTTAAAGTCAACACCTTCTTCAATAGCGTGTTCAACTTCTTCTTTACGTGCAGGAAGCTCATCCCAAGAACGACGGTAAACTATATATACCTTTTCAGCACCAAGTCGTACGGCGGTACGCGCCGCATCCATAGCAACGTTACCGCCACCTACAACCGCTACTTTACCGCCTTTCATTATAGGGGTGTCAGGATTGTGGTAATATGCTTTCATAAGGTTGCTACGTGTTAAAAATTCATTTGCCGAATAAACACCTTTAAGGCTTTCACCGGGTATTCCCATAAAGTTTGGCAGACCAGCGCCAGAACCTATAAATATAGCCTTGTAACCCATATTAAAAAGTTCGTCAATAGTAAGAGTTTTACCAATTACTACGTTAGTTTGAATTTCAACACCCAATTGCTTTAAGGTGTCAACCTCTTTCGCAACGATTGATTTTGGTAATCTGAATTCTGGAATACCATAAACCAGTACGCCGCCTGCTGTATGTAACGCTTCAAAAATCGTTACACCGTAGCCACGCTTTGCAAGGTCGCCGGCACATGTAAGTCCTGATGGGCCAGACCCTATAACTGCCACCTTATGACCGTTACTTTTGGGTTTTTGTGGTAATTCTTTTGAGTTATTATTGTGCCAATCGGCAACAAAACGCTCAAGGCGACCAATACCAACGGGTTCAAATTTAATGCCTAAAGTACACTTGCTTTCACACTGTGATTCTTGTGGGCATACTCTGCCGCAAACAGCAGGAAGAGAAGAAGAAAGTGAAATAATGCTATACGCAGCGTCAAAGTTACTCTCTTGAATTTTGCCAATAAAGTTAGGTATATCAATATTTACAGGGCAACCGCTAACACAGGGCATATGTTTGCATTTGAGGCAACGCTCAGCCTCGGCAATAGCAATTTCCTTGGTGTAACCTAATGCAACTTCGTTAAAATTATGCGCTCTAACCTTAGGTGTTTGAGTAGGCATTTCGTGTTTTTTAGGATTTATAGCCATATATTCACCTTTTGCCTTTCTTAAACAAATTACAGCTATCTTCGTAAGCGTGACGCTCAAAGTCGGTATACATTCTACCTCTTGACATAGCCTCGTCAAAATCCACCTGATATCCGTTAAAATCGGGGCCATCAACGCAAGCAAATTTTGTAACGCGTTTGCCGTCAATATTAAGGGTAAGTCTGCATCCGCCGCACATACCTGTGCCGTCAATCATAATAGGGTTCATTGATACAGTAACTGGGGTGTCATAGGGGCGTGCTGCCTCTACAACAAATTTCATCATAATAAGCGGACCTATGGTAATTATCATATCAAATTGTTCGCCGCTTTTAAGCATTTGGTTAAGCGGTATACAAACATTACCTTTATCGCCATAAGAGCCGTCATCGGTCATAATATGTAATATATTAGAGCAAGCTTTAAACTCATCTTCAAGTATTACCAAATCTTTGTTTCTAAAGCCTATGATACTTGTAACGTCGCATCCGTTTTGGTGTAGCGCCTTGGCTATAGGCATTGCAATAGCGCAACCAACACCTCCGCCAATAATACAAACCTTTTTTAGTCCGTCAATATGGGTAGGCTCACCCAATGGACCAACAAAGTCCTCAATATATTCACCCTCGTTTTTATGGTTTAATTTATTGGTTGTAGCACCCACAATTTGAAAAATTATTTTAACAGTACCATCGTTTTTATTAACTCCCGCAATAGTAAGTGGAATACGCTCACCACATTGGTCAACACGCAAAATAATAAACTGACCTGGTAGCGCCTTGTTTGCTACAAGTGGAGCCTTAATTTCCATTTGTGTAACAGTGGGATTAAGCTCTTTTTTTGTTACGATTTGATACATAGAATCACCTAATACATTAATAACAAT
>JAZNSJ010000048.1:0-15963 GCA_045591155.1 Acutalibacteraceae bacterium
CTAATAAATAAAATTCTCAACCGAAAATCAATCGCGCGTGTAAGTTCTACACCGGGCAAGACGGTTACTATAAACTTTTATAAATTAGATGAGTTTCGCCTTGTTGATCTTCCCGGATATGGATACGCCAAGGTTGCCGACCGGGACCGAGAACGATGGGCAGAATTAATGGAGGGTTATTTTCGCACAGGTCGCAACATAAAACTATGCCTACAGCTTATTGATATGCGACACCCCGCGACAGAATTCGACATTTCTATGCTCGAATTTTTACGCCACTTTGAAATACCGTATACGGTAGTGCTTACCAAGTGCGATAAACTTAACAAAACCGAATTTTCAAACCGCCTTACTGCATTAAAACAAGAACTCGGCGAGCTTGGAGAAGGTATTGAAATTATTCCTTTTTCAGCACTTAAAGGTATCGGCGCTGATCAAATAAGACAAACCGTTGAAAATAGTATATCGTTTTAAAACATTATTACTTGATTATTGTATTTCGTTTGCTATAATATAATTAAATTACGATTTTTAGGAGGTTAATTTATGAAGCTTAAAAAAATTATAGTTGCTGTTTTGGCGCTGGTTGTTCTTTGTGCGTCAATTCCTACAATAACTTCAAATGCAGCATCTTATGTAACCTGCGACCGCTTTTTCACCGATAGTATTTATATAGGCCCTTTCACCGATCAGTTAACACGTGCATCAGGTTCTCAGTGTACAGTTTATGTGGAAAATTTAAAAATTGACGGTGTGGCTACCAATATTTCTGAATTTACGTTTGAATGGTATAAAGACGGTCAAAAAATTGACGGTGAAGCCTCTAACAGACTCACATTTATCCTCGTGCTTTCGGCAAATTACACCTGTATGGTTTATAAAGACAATAGAATGATTTATTCTACCGACTTTAAAATGAATGCAGATACCATATCGGTTAACCCCGTGTCAAGCCACAAGATAGAAGCTGACAATGACACTTCTTCACCATTTTTGTATGTATACGACTGCATAAAAGAAACAGAAATTTCTCTTGGTGTTGAAGCTACTTCTGTAATAGAAAACGCAAATCTAACTTATAAATGGATTCGGTTTGATAACTGGACAGGTGAAGTAAGCGATACGCTTTGTACCGATAGAAATTTCACCGTTAATAAAGACAAGGGTAATGAATATTATCACTGTATAATATCTGACGGAAGCTATGAAAAAACCGTAATGTTTATGCTAATGCCCAATAATACCCTTGACGAAAAAATTACCATTAACGGCGTTACACCCAAGCGTTTTGAACGCGGTCATATGGCTGTAGCAAAGGTTGGTGATAAGGTTACTTTGAAGGTTGAAACAACTTCAACCAACGGCAATGTTTCATATCGTTGGGAAAAGGTAGAAATGCTTTTCGACGAAACGCAGGGCTATTACAATAAAATAACCGATCTTGGTACATCAAACAGCGTAACCGTAACCAAACAAGACGCAGATGATATTTACGGCTTTGAACAATTTGAATGTTATATTGAAGACGGTAACGAAATTGTAAATATTGGTTTTGTATTATTCCTACTTGATCCTAATCAAGTAACCACAGAAACCACCATTTCAAAAAACACGCCTGCCGTATCACTTGATAATACTGTTGAAGACCTAACAAACAGCATTTTACAGGACGAAATGGAAGCACTTCAGGCAAAAGAAACCGCAACCATTACCCTTACTGCCGAAAGCCAACAAAATCTTAGCGCAGATGAACAGTCTGCAGTTGACAGTGCAATATCTAACGGTGATAAAATAGGTTCTTGCATTGATATAAATCTTTACAAACAAATTGACAACAATACTACACAGGTAACCGAAACCGCCAAAGAAATATCACTTTCTGTTGAGGTTCCTAAAGAACTTATAAACACCAACAGCAAAACCGAGCGCACCTATAAAATGATTCGTATTCATGATGGTAAAGCAGATGTTTTGGATTGTAGTTTTGACGCCAAGAACGGCTCGGTTTCTTTCACTACAGATAAATTTTCTACCTATGTTTTAACCTACAGCGATACCACTAAAACTGCAAGTGTAAATGGTAGCTTAAATAACAATGCAAATGGTAACTCATCACAAAATATTGATACTTCCACAAAAAGTCCATCTACCAGTGATAGTGTGGTTACTGTTTCTTGTGCTTTAATTTGCACCGTTATTACAATAATATCCTTTAAAAAAGTTTTTTCAGTTTTATAATTTAAAGACCCTGCTAAAAAAAGCAGGGTCTTAATTTTTTATTTTGCATATACTGTACCGATTGGAGATGATATATGCAATGAATACCTTTAGTAATTTTTTAAACTGTATAAAACGCCGACCTGTTGCTGTAGCAGAAATACAAGGCAGTAGAGACTACCCCGATATTACAGGCAGAGTTTTGTTTTATTCTGCGCGTGGCGGAGTATTGGTACGAGCCGAAATAACAGGATTGCCGCGTGGCAACAGTTACTGCGATAGCCCTATTTTTGCCTTTCATATTCACAGCGGTAACAATTGCCAAGGAAATGCCACCGACCCTTTTGCTAATTCTAACGGACATTTTAATCCTTACGGTTGCGAACACCCGTACCACGCAGGTGATCTGCCTCCGCTTTTTAGCGCCGATGGTAATGCGGTAATGGAGGTTTTGACCGACCGTTTTGAAATATCACAAATTATAGGTAAAACGTTAATAATTCACAGTCGTCCCGATGATTTCACAAGTCAACCATCTGGCAACGCAGGTGAAAAAATTGCTTGCGGAATTATTACTAAATACAATAAAATGTAACTATATATATTAAAAACTCCTGCTAAAGCAGGAGTTTTTTTGCAATTAAATATTTTCTTGAATATATTCTACAACCTGACCTACAGTCTTTAAAGACTCTATTTTTTCATCAGGAATTTCTATTTCAAACTCATCTTCTATAGACATAAGCATTTCAACTACATCAAGGCTGTCTGCGCCCAAATCGTCGGCAATGTCTGTTTCAAGAGTAATAGTGTCAATATCAGCATCAAGCTGTTCCGACAAAATCTTTTTCATTTTTTCGAATACCATAAATATGTCCTCCATATAAGGCGTTCCCGCCGAAAATTTTATGTTATATAAAAATAATATGTGTTATTGGCTCTTTTGTCAATAGTTTTTTACAAATTTTTTAATGTAAAAAGATAAAAATTGTATTGAAATTTATATGTGTTTTTGTTAAAATTAAAAAGGAATAATATTACATTGGAGGTAGGCTTATGAAAGCAATTACAAACGGCAAAATCATATTAAAAGACCGCATTGTCGAAAATATGGCGTTGCTTTACAGTAACGTTATAGAAGGCATTGTTCCGTCAGACAAAATCCCAGCAGATGCAGAGGTTATTGATGCGCACGGCGGATATGTTTCGCCCGGTCTTATCGATATTCACATTCACGGTTATCTTTCTAAAGATGTTTGCGACGGAGAAGAGGAAAGCATCCGCACTATAGCCGGCGGCATTATTAAAAACGGTGTTACAGGCTTTTTGCCCACCACAATGACGGTTGATATGGCGGTTATACGTAAGGCGCTTGAGGTTTGCCGTAACTTAAAAGAAGAAAGCAAATCTTGGAACGGCTCTACTATTTTAGGTTGTCATGCCGAAGGCCCATTTATAAGCGAAAGCAAAAAAGGCGCGCAAGACCCTAAGTACATACTTAAGCCAGATGCTAAATTCGTAAAAGAATATGCTGATATAATAAAGATTATCACACTTGCTCCCGAATGTGATACCGATGATTTTGCCGCCATACGCGAAATCACACGCGATACCGACGTTGTAATTTCTATGGGCCACACATCTGCCGATTACGAAACCGCAATGGCAAGTACAAATGTTGGCGTGCGCCACGTAACCCATCTCTTTAACGCTATGACACCACTCGCTCACCGCGCACCTGGTGTTGTTACTGCGGCCTTTAACAGTGATGTTACCTGCGAGGTTATAGTTGATACCTTCCATGTAAACAGTTGTTTTTATGATTTACTTTATAAAATTAAGGGTAGAAAGCTCTGCTTTATTACCGACTGCTTACCCGCAGGAGGACTACCCTATGGCGAATACACCTTGGGTGGTACTAAAATTATTTATAACGATATTGTTTGCCGACTTGAAGACGGCACCGTTGCAGGTAGCGTATTGCCCCTTAACCAAGGCGTATGGAATGTTTACACCAACTCAAACATACCACTTAATGAATGCGTAAACGGCGCAACACTTAATCCTGCTACCGCAATAGGTATTGCCGACCGCAAGGGCTCAATTGAAGTAGGTAAAGATGCTGACATTATTATTACTGATGACAGCTTTAACGTACAAAAAACCATTATTGGAGGAGAAATCAGATATGAATCTTAAAGTAAATGCTAAACTTGACCCAAAATTTGCGCCTATGTCTATAGTTTGCCGCGATATGCGTGAGGCAACTAAAGACGACGGACAGGACATTGTAATCGCAGTAGAGCGTAACAAGGGTTACACCACTACATATAAAACCCGTATATTCCGAGACGGTACAGGTAAAGATGCCGAAAACTATGCTTTTGTAGAGCGTATTGTTAAAACTCTTTTATGGGTTGCTGGCGGCTTTAAAATCATTATCGCAGGCAGCGATGTAGTAGCGCAAAAAATTAAAGAAGCTTACTCATATGGCGGCGCGCGTGACTTTGACGTTAAGTTTATGGAACGCGTTTACGAAGAAAAATTCAGCGTTGAAAGCGTAGCATTGGCTCACGCACCAAAGGATAAGTCTTCTGCATCTCCCGTAGGTCGTCATCTTGATGGATGCCGTATCGGTTTTGATGCGGGCGGTTCTGACCGTAAGGTTAGCGCTGTTATTGATGGTGAAAGCGTATACTCTGAAGAGGTTGTTTGGTTCCCCAAGACCAATTCTGACCCAGATTACCACTATCAAGGCATATTAGAGGCTATGAAAACAGCCGCATCTAAAATGCCTCGCGTTGATGCTATTGGCGTTTCAAGCGCCGGCGTTTACGTAGATAATCGTATAATGGTAGCTTCTCTTTTTCTTAAAGTTAATGATGAAGACTTTGAGAAAAAGGTTAAGAATATGTACATTGATGTAGCAAAAGAAATCGGCGAAAATATTCCGATCGAGGTTGCAAACGACGGCGACGTTACTGCGCTTGCCGGCGCTATGAATCTAAATGATAACTCGGTTCTTGGTGTTGCTATGGGTACAAGCGAAGCCGCAGGCTACGTTGACCCACAAGGCAACATCACTGGCTGGCTTAACGAGCTTGCGTTTGCACCTGTTGACTTCTGCACTGAAGCAATGGTTGACGAGTGGTCAGGCGACTACGGTTGCGGCGTTAAGTACTTCTCACAAGACGGTGTTATTAAGCTTGCCCCTTATGCTGGCATCGAGCTTGATGAGTCTCTCTCTCCTGCAGAAAAGCTTAAGGTTGTTCAAGGTCTTATGAAAGACGGCGACGAAAGAGCTGCCGCTATTTACGACACTATCGGCGCTTACTTTGGTTATGCAATAGCTTACTATAGCGAATTCTATGATATTAAGCACGTTCTTATTATGGGACGCGTAACCAGTGGTAAGGGTGGCGAAATCTTGCTACAGCGCGCACAGGAAGTTCTAGATAAAGAATTCCCCGAGCTTGCTAAGAAGATTAACCTTAACATTCCTGATGAAAACGCTCGTCGCGTTGGTCAGTCTGTAGCAGCCGCAAGCCTGCCAAAAATTAACTAATATTGCAAAACAGAGCAGATTAAAGTCTGCTCTGTTTGTTTTTAATAGGGTTTTGAATTGTTTGTTCTACCCAAAATATAGTCGGTAGTGGTTTTATAAAAATCCGCTAAGGCTATAACAAAACGCGTTGGTATTTCTCTTTTACCTGTTTCATAATTACTGTACACTCGCTGATCTATACCCAAATATGCGGCAACCTGCTTTTGCCCTAAATCTTTATCTTGTCTTAGGTCTTTTAATCTTGGATAATACATTTATAATCACCATAATCAGTATATTTACTATCAAATAATAGTATTGACTTTACCATCAAACGATAGTAAAATATACTTAAGCGATAAAGTTTTTCCATATCATAAAAATCACAAAATTACAAGACTTGTAATACTTTAATTTACATTATAGAATAATATCATAAAAATTTTATTTTTAAGGGGGTTACAATATGGACAAGAAAAAGCCATCAACCGTAAAAAATAGTTTGTATTTTCTACGGATTATTTGGAACACTTGCCCAAGTAGCATATTTGTACATTTTATAGTTTTTTTAGAATATGGTATGTGGGTTTTTAACTCGGTAATTTTTATGCAATATTTATTTGGCGCAAACACCGAGCACCGTAGTTTTGGCGAGATATTAACATTCATTTGGTTTGCTACCATACTTAGCATAGTGGTAAACATTATTTACTCTTGGCGTTGGAAAAATGCATTTCCTAAAATGCTTGCTAACTTAACTTACGGACTAAGTGGTAAACTTTTTAAAAAAGCACAAACCGTTGATATTTCTTGTTATGAAAACCCCGATTTTTATAATACATATACTCGCGCAGTTGGTGTGGTAAGTCGTAATGCCAGAGAGTTCCTTAACCACTTTTCAGTGTTTTTTGCGTCACTCTTTGCTGCTATTTATGTAATTATTGTAATGGTAAAAATTACTCCGTGGGCGCTGCTTTTTATTGCGTTTCCCATGGTGGGCAATATTGTATTTGGCAAAAAAATAGGCAAGATAAATTACGACATAAACCAAGAAAACACTTCTGCTAATCGCAAAGCCGATTACGTTAATCGTGTTGCATTTTTAAGAAACTATGCAGGCGAACTTCGTGTTACAAATATTTTTTCTGTATTAAAAAATGCTTTTATAAATGCTGTTGATGAAAGTGTAGTAAACGATAGAAAACACGCTACAAAAAGATTTTGTTTTGATATGCTTCGTAGCATATCGCAATTTGTTATCGGTTATGAGGGTATGTGGCTTTGCGCCGCAATACTTGCTATAAATGGAACTATTAATTTAAGCCAATTGGTTGTACTGCTTAACTCTATCGGCGCGGTTAGCTGGATGCTTCGTAATTTTGAAACTTCTCTTACCGGTCTTTATACCGATTCTCTCTTTATTGAAAATTTAAAAACATTTTTAAATTTTGAACCCAAGATTGATGAATCAAAGGGGGGCTTAACACCACCGAAAAAAATAGAAACTATAGAACTTAAAAATGTATCCTTCAAATATGACGAGAAAAAGGATTATGTAATTAAAAATATATCATTTACATTGCGCGCCGGTGTGCGACACGCATTTGTTGGCGTTAACGGTAGTGGTAAATCAACACTTATTAAATTACTGCTCAGATTCTACGATCCACAAGAAGGTCAAATACTGCTTAACGGCGTAGATATTAAAGAGTTTGATATAAAGAAATATCGCGAGTTAATTGGTGCAGCTTTTCAGGATTTTGCAATCTTTTCGGCAACCGTTGCTGAAAATGTTATGTTAAAACCGATTTATAACGATGATGAAAAGACGATAGCGGTACAGGCGCTTAAAGACAGCGATGCTTATAAAAAGATAGAAACTTTACCAAATAAAGAAGATTCTATTTTAACACGCGAGTTTGATGATGAAGGCGTTGAACTTTCGGGCGGTGAGCGACAAAAGATTGCTATCGCGAGAGCCTTTGCAAAGGGTAGTCCGGTGGTTATCTTGGACGAGCCTTCAAGTGCATTAGACCCTATTGCCGAACATCAGATGTTTGAAACGATTTTACGACTTTGTAAGCAGGACAAAAAACTATCTGTTATTGTTTCACATCGTATGTCGTCAGCGGCTGTTTGTGAAAAGATATTTGTTTTTGAGAACGGTTCTTTGGTAGAAGAGGGTTCTCACAAGCAGTTATTACAAAACGATGGTGTTTACGCACTGCTTTTCAACAAACAGGCAAAAAATTATCAAACGGAGGTGTATGACGCTTATGAAGGATTATAAACCACAACACAATACATTTTCTAATGTGTGGTTTTCATTTAAATGTCATTTCAAAGCGGCACCGTGCTATACCGTTTTTACACTCTTGCAAACCATACTAGGTGATTTAATCACACTGTTTGAGCATGTGTTTTTACCGGCACACATAATAAGTTGTGTAGAAAGAAATGCGCCTATTAGCGAGGTTTTACTTTTTTTAATACCTATTGCGTCAGCGGTCGTTTTAAAAGTTGGTCTAACACATATAGTAGGAAACTATATTGCGCCGAAATCACTTGCCAAAATCAATAAGTACATGCACTTAAGTTTATATGAAAAAGCTGTATCAATGGATATTTCCAAGTATGATGACTCAAAATACTATAATGATTATGTTTGGGCAATGGAATATTCGACATGGCATCTTGACCAAGCGGTAAATCAATCACGCCAATTTATAAGTAATATAGTTGTGGCGCTTGTTTCGGGTTCATATGTAGTGTCGGTAGATATAAGGGCTTTGATTGCACTACTTATTGTTGCTGCGATTAACCTTACTGCTAATATCATTTTAAATAAAATAGATATGAAGCAGTGGGAGGAATTAATGCCTATTTGGCGCAAACGCAACTATTCTAACCGCGTTTTTTATCTCTCCTATTTTGTAAAAGACTTGCGAATGGGTAAAATGAACGAACGATTAGAAAAAGATTTTAGCGAATGTCGAGATGTAATTAACAGCACAACGGACAGATATTTCAAAAAGTTTTTACCGTTTGAATTACTTAACTATCCTTTGCACGACATTGTTTTAAAAGGCGTTTACTTAAGTTATCTTTTCTATCAGGCATTTGTTAAGAAATTATATGGTTTTGGCATGCTTTACGGCATTTACAATGCAGTAAGAAATATTAACGATAAAATTATTAATTCTATGCGCATTTTCCCCGAACTACAATGGGATAGTAAGAACATAGATAAAATCCGAGTTTTCTTAGATACAAAAAATGAAATTTTGGATGATGGTACAAGTAAAATTTCAAGCAGTGGTGATATTGAACTTGAAAATGTTCACTTTACTTATCCTGGCAATGACACACCTACTATCAACGGTATTTCAATGAAGATAAAACAGGGTGAAAAAATTGCTCTTGTTGGTTTTAATGGCGCAGGTAAATCTACCCTTATTAAATTACTGCTTAGACTTTATGATGTAGATAGTGGTGATATAAAATTTAATGGTAGATCTATTGCCGAATATCCCCTTTCAAAATATCGTAGTGTGTATAGCACCTTATTTCAGGATTTTGAAATTATTGCAGCTACAATAGGTCAAAACATTACAATGGATGACATTAATCTTGATGTTGAATGTGCAGATAAAGCGATACAAATGGCAGATTTTAAACAAAAATTTAATTCTTTGCCAAATGGCTATGAAACACAGCTCACAAAAGAATTTGATAACAGCGGTGTAAATCTTTCGGGTGGAGAGTCACAAAAATTAGCGCTTGCGCGTGTGCTTTATGCAAATAAAAATATTATTATTCTTGACGAACCGTCAAGCGCACTTGACCCCTTGGCAGAGTATCAGCTTAATAAAACCGTAACCGAGCTTTCGGGCAACAAAACGGTAATTATTATTTCGCACCGACTTTCTACTACACGTTTTGTTGATAAAATTTATATGCTTGAAGACGGTAAAATTGTTGAAAGCGGCACACACGAAAATTTACTAAAAAAAGACGGTAAATATGCGCAGATGTTTAAATTACAGGCAGAAAAATATAGATAATTTAAATATGATATTACCAAAAAACAGAGCAAACTTTTGTTTGCTCTGTTTTTATTTTGTTAGGTTTTTAAAATTTCTTATTATTACTGTATCTCCTCGCCAGGTATATGGGCGATTTGCGGTATCTTCACCTATAATATATTCGTTACGATAACTGTCTGTAAATTTATTTATATAGGTTAAGTTGGTTTGCTTATTCATAGGGCAGGCGTTTTGGCAAATATCGCAACCCCATAAAATCTGATTTTGTTTTAAACTGTCTAACTGCTCTTGTGTTACTTTTTTCTTTTGGCTTACATTTGATAAACAGTTTTTCTTTTGTAGTGCTACGGGGCACTCTTTTTTGCATTTACCACAGTGACTGCATTCGGTATAGTTGTTTTCACACTTTATTTCAAGGTCGGTAATAATCTCGCCTAAAAACACAAAGCTTCCATATTCTTTTGTTATAAGAAGTCCGTTATCGCCCTTTACCCCTAAACCCGCAGCTGCTGCGGTATGTACCTCTGGTATAGGTGAATTGTCACAAAAATATTCAAATTCATTTTTACTATAATTTTTCTTTAAATTTTGGCATACTTCATTTAGTATATCGCCAACTACCTTATGATAATCGGTAACACTTGCATATCTACTCAAAAATCGTGGCGGCTCGTTCTTTACTTTATAAGGAAAAGCGCACATTATAACTGTTTTTGAATTTTGTGGTATGCGGTTTTTTGCATGGCAGTCTATTAAATGCTCTTTTACCTTGTCAAAGGCGCAAAAACCGACATTTTTAATGCCGCTATCGCTTAAAATGTCGGTAATTGTTTTTTTCATTATTTTCTTACTTCCTTAAAAAAATCAGTTAGTATCTGCCTGCACTCGTCCTCTTTTATTCCACCGTAAACTAAAGTACCTGCAGCAAACGGTAATAAGGCTATATTGGTAACCGAATCCATACAGCCCATTGTTTTATCATAAGCGCCAAAAACAACCTCTTTTATACGCGCGTTTACTATGGCACCCGCACACATAGGACAGGGCTCGAGTGTTACGTATATTGTGCAGCCTTCTAGCCGCCAATCGCCTAAATAATTACAAGCATTATTTATAGCCTCGGTTTCGGCGTGAGATAATGCGTTGTTTTTTTGTTCGCGCATATTATATCCTTCGCCTATAACTATACCGTCTTTAACAATCACTGCGCCAACGGGAACCTCGCCCTTACCTGCAGCAATTTTTGCAAGCTCTATTGCCCTTAACATAAAGCGGCTTTCCATTTAATATTTCTCCTAAATTACAAAATAACTTAATGCTTCAATAAAGTTTAAGGCAACAAATACAATAATTGACCAAGATGTGAAAAACCAAGTGTATTTTTGCTTTTTTGTAACATCTTCTTGCTTTGAATTAAGACTGTAATTTTCATTAGTGTTTTTTGAAAAAAGCAAAATGCCTATTACTGCCGCTAACATACTTATAATAAGGTATACAATATATAATATATTTTGTAGATTTATACTTATACTGTTTTGTAAATAGGTAAATATTACTGAAACTGCATTATTTGCGGCGTGAACTGCAACACATACCCATATACTGCTCGTTTTTACATAAATATAACCTAAAATAAGCCCTACCATTATTGCAAATGGTATTTGCTCAAAGTTGCCGTGCATAATACCAAAAATTATTGATGAGGTGATTATTGCAAAACCCTCGCCATATTTTTTAAGAAGCCCTAATACTATTCCGCGACAGGCAAATTCTTCTACAAGCGCCGGCACTATTGCCGTTGCAATAAATGATAGTAAAAATCCTAAAATACCTCTGGGATTATCGCCAAAGTCAACGTCATAATCTATACCAAAGCTTTGAAAGATTGTTTCTGCATAAGACATTGCTATGTTTGCAAAAGAACAAAATCCTATACCAAAAAGTAAAAAGGGTAAAAATGTACCTTTTTTAGCTTTGCCAAACTGTATAGTTTGATCAATTCTCACCCCTGCGCACTTTGCGGCAATTGAAAAAGGCAATAAAAACATAAGGCAGGATAAAATTATTTGCAAAATTTGCTGTACAGCAGCATTTTGCGAGAGTTCTACCGCCTGATTGTAGGTTAAAGATGCAACCTTTGTGGTTAAAAAAATATATACAAACGACCACACAAAACCAATAGCCGAAAGGCAAAGTGCCGGAATTCCTATTATTAAACCTAAACGCCGTAATTCTTGCTTTTTACGGAATTCTTCGGGTATAAATGTGTATGAATTATAAGGCGCTACGGTAATTTCAGCCTGTGGCGCCTGTGTTTCAGTATTATTTATGTCAAGATTATTATTTTCTTCAAACATATAAATACCCCTTTTTAATATTTCCTCAAAACCAAAGCAAAGCTATTGCTTTGCAGTGAATAGAGAAGAGTGAATAGTTAAAAGTTAAGGTGTGCCGCATATAGCGGCACGAAATATTTTTCGTTTCGATACGCGAAACACCTTTTCTTTTATCTTTTATCTGCGAAGCCTTATTCTTCGCCTTCTACTGTACCTGCATCGGCATCTGCTTCTTCGGGGGTATCGTTTACTTCAAGCTCGTCATGTTCAGCTTTAGCTACCGAAAGTATACGCTCGCCTTCAGCTACGCGCATTACACGAACACCCTTTGCAGGACGTGCAAATTCAGATATAGTATCGCCAAATATACGTATAACTATGCCGTTTGAAGCAATCATAATGATGTCTTCATTTTTTTCTATTGGTAGTACTGCGGCAACATCGCCGTATTTTTCTACACGATAGTTTGTAAGACCCTTACCACCACGTGATTGCAAACGGTAATGCGATATAGGACTTATACGGCCATAACCTGTTTCGGTTACGGTAAGAATACGTGTATCATCCTTGCAAAGCGCCATATCCACAACTATATCATCGTCTGCCATATTTATTGCCTTAACACCGCGGGCGGTACGGCCCATAGAACGAACCTGATGCTCATTAAAGTGTATTGCCTTACCCTTTTTAGTAGCAACAAGCAAATTGTTATTGCCGTCGGTCATTCTTACGTGAGCAAGCTCGTCACCATCATCAATAGAAATAGCAATAATACCATTCTTTCGAGTGTTTTTAAAGTCAGAAAGCTTGGTACGCTTTACTACACCCTGACGGGTAATCATACATACATATCGCTCATCTTCATCTGTTGCGGTAACAGGAATAATAACCGTTATTTTTTCGCCCGCCATAAGAGGAACAACGTTTACAAGGTTCATACCCTTTGCTGTTCTTGAGCCTTCGGGAATTTCGTACGCTTTAATACGATATACGCGACCAAGGTTACTAAACAGCATAATACGGTCGTGTGAAGAGCAAACAAACATATTCTCAACGCTATCTTCTTCTCTTGTGGTCATACCTGTAATACCACGGCCGCCACGGTGCTGAACGTTGTATGTGTCAGACGGTAAACGCTTAATATAACCATTTTCAGTCTTGGTTATTACACATTCCTCTAAAGGAATTAGATCTTCAATATCAACCTCACCTGCTACGTCAGAAATTTCAGTACGGCGGTCATCACTGTATTTATCTCGCAAATTAAGACTTTCGGTCTTAACGATATCAAGAATTCTTTCGCGAGAAGCAAGAATAGCGTCACACTCTTTAATGAAGTCTATTTTTTCTTGTAATTCGTCAAGAATTTTTTGTTTTTCAAGACCTGCAAGTTTACCAAGCTGCATCTGAACTATAGCGGTGGTCTGAATATCATCAAAACCGAATCTATCGGTAAGTGCTTGTTTACTCTCGGCAATGGTTTTGCTGCTTCTGATTATTGAAATAACTTCATCAATAAAGTCAAGCGCTGTTTTTAATGCTTCTAAAATGTGGGCGCGCTCGGCAGCTTTTCGGCGGTCAAACTCGGTACGACGACGAATAATATCATACTGAAAGTCAATGCTGTTTTGAAGCATTTCTTTAAGGGTAAGTATTTGAGGCTTACCGTTAACAATTGCAAGTAATATAGCGCCAAAAGTAGACTGAAGCGCAGTATAGCTGTAGATTTTGTTAAGCACTACCTGTGGACTTGCATCACGCTTAATGTCTACAACTATTCTTATACCGCCGTCACGCTTTGATGAATAGTCAACAACATCGTCAATGCCTTCTATTTTCTTTTCGGCGGCAAGATCGTAAATATGCTTAACAAGGTCCTTTTTTCGTACCTTATATGGAATTTCGGTAATAACTATGCGAAATTTACCGTTTTTAGTTTCTTCTATTTCGGCTTTACCGCGAACAATTATCTTTCCTCTACCTGTAGCATAAGCCGCGCGGATACCACTGCGACCCATAATAATACCGCCTGTTGGAAAATCAGGTCCTTTTATATGTTCACAAAGTTCGGGCAAATCTGCATCGGGGTTGTCGATTAGACAACACATAGCGTCAATAACCTCACCTAAATTGTGAGGAGGAATTTCGGTTGCCATACCAACAGCAATACCGCTTGAACCGTTTACCAAAAGCTGTGGAAAACGAACTGGAAGAACTTCGGGTTCTTCAAGTCTTTCGTCATAGTTAGGTGTCATATTAACGGTATCTTTTTTAATATCGTCAAGCATACTGTATGAAAGACGATTCATTTTTGATTCGGTATAACGATAAGCTGCAGCAGGATAGCCGTCGATATTACCAAAGTTTCCTTTTCCCTCTATTAAAGGATAACGGAGTGAGAAATCCTGTGCCATACGAACCATGGCTTCGTAAACAGACGAGTCACCATGAGGATGATAACGACCAAGTACAGAACCTACTGTATCTGCGCATTTACGTGTTTTTGAATCGGGGGTAAGTCCGTTTTCGTACATAGTATAAAGAATACGACGGTGAACAGGCTTAAGACCATCTCTTACATCGGGTAGCGCACGGCCCACAAGTACCGACATAGAATACTGAAGCATACTTTGTTTTACTTCATCGGTAATTTCAACAGGAACTATATTTGTTTCTTCACTGCTGGGCCAATAAACTTTTTCTTGTTTTGCCATTTTTTCTCTCTCCTTTCCTTATATATCAAGATCTTTTGCATAAATTGCGTTATCTTCAATAAATTTACGTCTTGGCTCTACCTCTTCACCCATCAAAATGGTAAAGGTTTCATCGGCTAAGGCCGCATCGGCCATGGTAACCTGTAAAAATGTTCTACGCTCGGGGTCAAGGGTTGTTTCCCAAAGCTCGTCAGGATCCATTTCACCAAGACCTTTATATCTTTGAACGCTTATATTTGAGTTGCCAAGTTCTTCTATTTTTGCTGCCTTTTCCTCATCGGTAAATACATCATAATGTTGTTTACCTTTTGAAATTCTAAAAAGAGGCGGCTGTGCTAAATATATATGTCCTGTTTCAATAAGCTGTGGCATATAACGGAAGAAAAATGTAAGTAAAAGTGTTCTAATGTGGCTACCGTCTACGTCGGCATCGGCCATTATTACAATTTTATCATAACGAAGTTTATTTATATCAAAATTTTCACCAATACCTGTGCCAAGTGCTGTGATAACAGGTGTTAGCTTATCATTACCATAAACCTTATCTTCACGAGCTTTTTCAACATTAAGCATTTTACCCCAAAGAGGTAATATTGCCTGATATGTAGCGTTTCTACCCTCAACTGCGCTACCGCCTGCAGAGTCACCCTCTACTATGTAAATTTCGGTTTTGGTGGGATCGTTAGAGATACAGTCGGTAAGTTTTTCGGGCATACGTGTTTTGCTGCCAATACCTGCTTTATTACGTGATGCCTCACGCGCTTTTTGCGCGGCTTCACGCGCATTTGATGCAGCAATAGCTTTATCTATTACAATTTTTGAATCAGATGGATTTTCTTCTAAATATTTATAAAGCTGATCATTTACAATATCGCGAACAAGCTGACCAATAGATGTATTACCAAGCTTTGCTTTTGTTTGGCTTTCAAACTGCGCATCGGCAAGCTTTACCGATACAACAGCAACCAAGCCCTCCATAATATCATCGGCTTTAAGATTATCGGAAGATTCCTTTAACTTTTTAAAGTCGTGAGCATATTTGTTTACAACACGTGTTACTGTCTGACGAAAAGCAAGTCGGAGGCCAAGCGGTCTTAGGAAGACAA
>JAZNSJ010000049.1:0-12997 GCA_045591155.1 Acutalibacteraceae bacterium
TCACGAGCCAACTTACAAGAACCCAAAGCCGAGTCACCCTCAACTATATAGAGCTCGCGCTCATTTACGTCTTTACTGCGGCAGTCAACAAACTTCTGAACTTTGTCCGCAATCGAGTTACCGGTAGCAAGCGTCTTTTTAAGGTTTATTCTTTCTTTTTCGCTGCGTTCACGGCTGCGCTTATTTATAAGCACCTGCTCGGCGATTTTTTCGGCCTCGGCTTTATTTTCTATAAAATAGATTTCAAGCTGATGACGGAAAAACTCGGTCATAGCGTCACCAATAAATTTGTTGGTAATTGATTTTTTAGTCTGGTTTTCATAAGAAACAAGACCACCTGGTGAAAATGAAGATACAACAAGCACCAGACATTCTTCTATGTCTGAAAAGGTTATCTTACTTTCACCGCTTTTGTATTTATTGTTTTGCTTTAAGTATGCATCAATTTGATAAACAAACGCATTTCTTACAGCACGTTCGGGTGCGCCGCCATATTCAAGCCAGCTTGAGTTGTGGTAATATTCCTTTAAAGTATGGCGGTTAGAAAATGTAAGCGCCGCGTTTATTTTTACTTTGTATTCGGGTTTATCGTCACGGTCGCGACCTTTGCGCTCGGCGCTCCAAAACTGTACCGAGGTAAGCTTTTCCTCCCCGACCTTTTCGTTTACGTAGTCTGTAATACCGTTTTGATAAACAATATCCTGCGTTATATAGCGCGCTCCCTGCTGCTCACGAAATTCAAACAGCAAGCCGTCATTAACAATGGCTTGTCTTTTTAAAGTGTCGATAAAATAATCTCTTGGAATATTTATATCGGTAAAAACCTCTATATCGGGTTTCCAACGAATTTTTGTGCCCGTTTCACGACCTGTGTATTCTTCGCGCTTTAAACCACCCTTGTTAAAGCCTTTTTCAAAATGCAGGTTATATTTAAAACCGTCACGCTTAACCTCTACATCCATCCACTCTGATGCATACTGGGTAGCGCAAAGTCCCAATCCGTTAAGACCTATTGATGTACTATAATTAGAGTCATCATCGGTACCGTATTTACCGCCTGCGTACATTTCGCAAAAAACCATTTCCCAGTTATCGCAATCATACTTAGGGTTATAATCAACTGGACAACCACGACCAAAATCTTGCACCTCTATAGAGTTATCGCTGTGATAGGTGATAACTATTTTTTTGCCGTGACCCTCACGAGCTTCATCTATAGAGTTTGATATTATTTCAAAAACCGAATGCTCACAGCCGTCAAGACCATCCGAACCAAAAATAACACCTGGACGAAGCCTTACACGGTCGGGACCTTCAAGCTTTTGAATACTCGTATTGTCGTACTGTGCTTTTGTTTTAGCCAAAATTACACTTCCTTGCAATTAGCAATATTTTTTCACATTAATATACAGTATATATTATACACTAAATATTGTATTTTCGTCAAGATTAAAAACACAAAATAATGCATTGTAAAAACAAAAAGTCCCGACAAAGTCGGGACACATTAATTCTTAATAATTCATTATTAATCCAAATTTATATATGGCGCTGGATCCATATTTCTACCGTTTACTATAACCTCAAAATGAAGATGATTACCTGTTGATTGACCTGTAGTGCCTACAAGCGCTATAACCTCACCCTGTGATACGGCATCGCCTACTTTACAGCAAAGCTGTTTTGCGTGGGCATAAAGGGTACGCATACCATTTGAATGTTCAATTGTTACACAGTAACCATAGTTACCGTTCCAACCCGATTGTACAACCTTACCGTCTGCCACAGCAAAAATTGATGTACCGCTCTTAGCGCGAAGGTCTACAGCCTTGTGATTTCTACCGTCACCGTAATAAGCGCTTACCTGCCAAGTACCATTAGGCAACGGAAAGGCAAAACCTGCGTTGTGCGCTTGCTGCTTTTGTTTAGCAGAGGCAAGGGTTTTAGCAGTACCTTTTACAACAACCTCATTAACAGGTGCAACAACAACCTCATTATTAACATCCACACAAGATTGAATCTCACCATTAAGCATAACAATATCCTGTGTTATGCGATTAACACCCGATACACCTGCAACAGTTACCTCACTATAGCCTACCACATGCTCATTTGTTTTTTGAACGGTACTTTTATAAGGCACTATAACGTCGGTAACCTGACGAATCTCGGTTATTACAGCAAGCGAATTTACAACACCCTCAACGGCGGCTTTGCCGTCAAGGTCGCTTTTCATAAGATATACATCCTTGCGTGTTACATTTTCAACAAAACGGCTTGTACACTCAGCATTTTCAACATTAAAACCGTTAAGACGTGTATTTATAATTTCATCAAGCAGCTGCTTTTCGGCACGTGCTACAAGACTGTCATCAACATAAAGATTGGTTGCAACAATTATTGCGTCGGTGTTATCAATTATAGCATCGGCTACCTCTGCGGTATTGTTTATGCTTTGGCTCAATACAACCGCAGTATTAAAGGTGGGTTTTTCAACAACCGATTCTACATCACTACCGTCTACCATGCTTGATACTAGTGTTAATGCCTCATTAAACTGTTTTTTACTGCTAACAGTAGCAATAGTATGTCCGCTATAGTTTACCTTATATGCTATACGGGTACCTGTAAAAGAAAGACTTGCCATTATAGCAACTACTGCTACACCTGCAAATATACCCTGTTTTGCTCTATTAGAACTATTTTTAATTGTATAAACCGCTGCTTTTACGCTTTTTATAATAAGCGGAATTACATCACCCAAAATAATTCTCCTCTCGAAATATTACATTTTTGTAACCTTTTGCCTTATTATTATACCAAAAGGTTACAAAAATGCAACCTTTTTCTTTAAAAAAGTTAAAAATTTTTAACTTTTTGTGCAAAATGGCACTACTTTATAATGAAACTGTTTTTGTTTGAGTCAAAAAACACAAAAAATGCCTTGCAAAATGCAAGACATTTTTGTTTTAAAACAATGACATTTGATTTGTGTCAGGCAAATCAGCCATAGCGCCTAACTCTGCAAGGTTTTGGATAATGGTTTTTGAAACGCCTGCTTCAACCGCAAAATCCTCGCGCGATACAAAGTCGCCCTTCCTGGCGGCCTCATAGATCGAATATGCCGCCTTTTCACCAACGCCCGATAGCGCGCCGAATGGCAAGCGCATTTTACCATTTTCGGGCAAGAATTTCATGGCGTGTGAATGTCTTATATCAATTGGTAATACCTCAATGCCGCGAGCCATCATTTCGTTAAATATAAGCAATGTATCATAGGTATCGAGCTCTTTTTTAGCCGCCTCTTTACCCTTTGCTCTAATTTCATTCATTTTGGCAAGTACAGCGCCCCTACCTTTAAGAATGGTCGGCACATCAACATCTTCTGGACGCGCGGTAAAGTAAGCGCAGTAAAATTCAAGCGGACGGTAAACCTTAAACCAGCCAAGCTTAATAGCTGATATAACATAGGCTGCCGCGTGGGCTTTAGGGAACATATACTTAATCTTATAACACGACTGTATGTACCATTCAGGCACATTTACCGCACGCATATCATCCTCCATCTTGCCCCAATCTTCTTTAGACACCTTACCCTTAGCAACCAAACCTTTACGAACGGTTTCGGTAATTTGGAAGGCTCTACCCTCATCCATACCCTGATGTATTAGATAAACCATTATATTATCACGGGTACCGATAACCTGTGAAATTGTGCATTGACCGCTGTCTATCAAGTCTTTCGCATTACCAAGATAAACATCAGTACCATGCGACAAACCCGATATTTGCAACAGGTCGGAGAAATTTTGGGGTTTACAGTCAACAAGCATACCACGTACAAACGAGGTGCCAAATTCGGGCAAGCAAAAAGTACCCGTTTTTGATTCAATCTCTTCAGGTGTTACGCCCAAAGCCTCGGTTGAGGTAAATAAACTGTACACCTTAGGATCACTCATAGAAACATCATTTACATCTATTCCAGAATACTCGGTAAGATACTTATATGTGGTAGGTACCACGTGACCAAGTTCGTCAAGTTTGAGTATAGTATCGTGAATAGAGTGGAAATCGAAATGTGTTGTAATAATATCGCTGTTCACGTCATCAGCAGGATGCTGTACAGGGCAAAAATCGTAAATGGTCTTATCATTTGGCACAATAATCATACCTGCTGGGTGCTGACCGGTTGTGGTTTTAACCTTTGAGCCTTCTACAAGCGATGCTAGGCGATTAAGCTCTGCCTGACTTAATGTGATATTCATCTTTTCGGCGTAAGCCTTTGCAAAACCAAATGCAGTTTTTTCGGCTATGGTAGAAATTGTACCCGCCTTATATACGTTTTCAGCTCCAAAAAGTGTTTTGGTATAATCTTGTATTCTGTTTTGAACTTCATCCGAGAAGTTAAGGTCAATATCAGGAACCTTATCTCCCCTAAAACCTAGGAAGGTTTCAAACGGAATATCGTGACCGTTACGGTCAAGCGGAGTATTACAATGAGGACAGTTTTTTTCTGGTAGGTCAAAACCAGAGCCTACCGAGCCATCGGTAAAGAATTCGCTGTACTGACAGGTAGGACAAACATAGTGAGGCGCCAAGGGATTAACCTCGGATATGCCTGCCATAGTAGCTACAAAGGACGAGCCTACCGATCCACGAGAGCCTACGTAATAGCCTAATTCTTCACTTTTTGCAACAAGCTTTTGCGCCGAGATATACATTATAGAAAATCCGTTATTAATAATAGAATTTAGTTCTTTATTAAGGCGCTTTTCTACTATTGGGGGCACGGGGTCGCCATACATAGCCTTGGCATTACGCCAACAAATCTCACGCAATAAATCATCCGAGCCTTCAATCACAGGCGGATAATTTCCCTTTGGTACAGGGATAACCTCGTCTGATACCATATCGGCAATCTTGTTTGGATTTTCTACAACAAACTCATAGGCTCTATCTCCAAAATATGAGAAATCTTCAAGCATTTCAGTGGTTGATTTAAAATGAAGCGGAGCTTGATTTTCTATATCATCAAAGCCTTGTCCTGCCATAACTATCTGACGTATAATTCCGTCTTCCTTTTTAAGAAAATGTACGTCACCCGTAGCTACAACTAGCTTACCCAACTTGTCGGCAATCTCTACAACCTTGCGGTTGAAATCCTTTACAACATCAATGCTTATAACATTTTTAAAACGGTTGGGCGTTACATTTCCCTTTTTGTCTACCTTATCGGGTTTTACGCTGTCACGCACCATAAACTCGTTATTGCCAAGCGGCTGTATTTCAAGATAATCGTAATAATCGGCAATTTCCAAAAGTGTTTTTTCATCTTTGCCGTCGATTATTGCGCGGTAAAGCTCACCCTGCTCACAAGCAGAGCCAACAATAAGACCCTCTCGGTGCGCATCTAACATTGAACGTAAAATTATAGGTCTGCCATAAAATTTATTAAGATGAGATTCAGATACCAGCTTATATAAATTTTTAAGACCTACTAAATTTTTTACCAATAAAATTTGGTGATTGCGCAGTTTTGCAATTTCTTTATTGGTAAGATTTGAAATGTCGTATCTTGTATCATCAATAAAATAGTTTTCGACTCCGTAAATTGCCTTGAATTCTCCGCCGTTTTTGCGGATTTTTGAAACCGCCTCGGCAACCGCAGGATACGCCTGAACAACACCGTGGTCGGTAATGGCTACCGCCTTATGCCCCCATTTATATGCTCGATTTATAATGTCGCCTGCACTTGCTACGGCATCCTTTGCTGACATATTGGTATGACAATGCAGTTCTACACGCTTATTACCCTTATAGTCGTCCATTTCCTCATATTTTTTAATAGAGGCTAATGCCTTTACATCAAGCACAAAATCACGTGTCCAGCTATCATAAGAATAGTCGCCGTTAATAATTACACACGCACCGTTTTTAAGTGCCGACACTTCATTTAAAAAGTCGTTTGCCGCCTCATCGAGATTTTTGGTGTATTTAGGGTCAAAAAACTTGGTTAGTGATGCCGAAAAAGAATTGGTGGTATCGCTAAAATAAAATTTAATTTTAACCATTTTGCCGCCGCGCTTGGTATCAAGCACACGACTTTCAACACCAAACACCTCGCCCCAAGCACTTACATATACACTTTCGCCGTCATTTTGGGGTAGCATTACATCACATAAACGTTTTACATTTACATCAATCTTTCTACCGTAAAAAAGCTTTGCGCTTTCAAGATATACAGGAAGATCATCTTTTGGTTTATAATCGTATTTCTTTTCTTCAACGCTTTGTGTTGACTTCTGTTTAGATGCTGCTTTAGGCTTTTCTGCCGATGTTGGCAATACTGGCTCTGGTTCTGGTAATACAATTGGAGCATCCTCTAACACGCCGTCAAAAGAAATGCTTATATCTTTATTAAAGCGGCTTTTAATAAGAGATTTAAAAATTTTTTCAAAATTACCCTCTTGTATTTTGCTGTAGCCACCGTATTTTAAGGTGATTTTCAGATTACTGCCATCAAGCAAATACTTTGCTTCGTTAAAAAAGCCGTTAAAAATTATATTTTTTGTGCGTATTTCTGATACAATATCTTCTACTGCAGTTACATTGAGCACATTGCCTTCAAAAGCAATATCAACTACTACGCTACTTAGCTGTAATGCATATTTAATCTCCTCACGCAAAACATTAACGCAAGCATAAGGTATGTACGTGCTGCTGTAAAGTCTTAAATCAAGACTTCGATTATCACTATTTAAATTACACCCACCAATATTTGCTTTGTCAAACGTTTTAAGTGTTTTCTCACTTAAATACGCTGCAAATAACTCCCCAAAAGAGTACATTTATATTCCTCACATTTTGTTTATTTCTTGTTCTAATAAGTCTAAAAGTTTATTTTCTGGTACCTTATTATAAAGCACCTTTCCCTCTTTAAAGATAATACCGCAATCCTTGCCCCCAGCAATACCTATATCAGCGGCAGACGCCTCACCCGGTCCGTTTACAACACAACCCATAATTGCAACCGTTATGTCCTTGTCAACATTAGCAAAACGCTCTTCCGCTTGCTTTGCAAGACCTATAAGGTCAATTTCGGTTCTGCCACAAGTAGGGCATGATATAAACTTTATACCATCGCTTCTTATTCCTAACGCTTTAAGCAATTTTTTTGCAGCATATACTTCTTTTACAGGCTCGTCCGTAAGCGATATGCGCAGCGTATCACCTATTCCGCGTAGCAATAGCCCCCCTATACCTGCCGACGACTTTATAACACCCATATTTTCAGTACCTGCCTCGGTAACACCAAGATGTAGCGGATAGGGGCAAACCTCTGCTACTTTCACATAAGCATCATACATGCGCTTTGTATCAGATGATTTCAGCGACAGCACAATATTATCAAAATCAAACTTTTCTAAAAGTGATATGTGGTAAAGACCGCTCTCAACCATAGCATCGGGTGTTGCTGCGCCGTAACGCGCTAGAATTTCTTTTTCTAAAGATCCTGAATTTACACCAATTCTTATAGGTATATTTTTATTTCTACATACACGAGCTACCTCTCGCACGCGAGATTCATCACCTATATTACCGGGATTTATTCGTACCTTATCAACACCTGCAGCAACACTTTCAATAGCTAAACGCCAATCAAAGTGAATATCAGCCACCAGCGGTATAGTAATACTTTGCTTTAATGCCTCAATGGTTTTTATAGTTTCTATATCGGGCACCGATACGCGTACTATATCGCAACCTGCTTGCTGCAAAAAGAGTGCTTGGCGCACATTACCCTCAATATCGTGAGCATGCGCGCACAGCATTGACTGAATACTAACAGGTGCACTGCCGCCAATGGCTACGCTGCCCGCATATACCTTTTTAGTTGTAGCATTTGTATACATAATATCACCCTGCTATTAACATATAAATATCTTTAAACGACACAATTACCATTAACAATAACAGTAATGCCAATCCCACCGCGTGAATTATCGATTCGTATTTTTGCGGAACGGGTTTTCCTGCTATCATTTCAAATAAAATAAATACCAACCTGCCACCATCAAGTGCAGGAAGCGGCAACAAATTAAACAGACCTAAATTCATAGTTATGAGCGCCATTATTGGTATAATATCAAATAAATTTTGCTTTGCCACACTACCTATTGCTGCAGTAACACCCACAGGACCTGACATAGCGCTAATTCCGTATCTGCCTGTAATTAGGTCAATAAGTGAACGATAAACCACTGCACAGTTTGAAATTGCCGTATTAATGGTATGACCTATAAATCCAAAAAAGGTTTTATTACGTCCCTTAACATAAAAATCTACGGTAAGATAGTTAATACCGTCTATTTCCTCACTTGCAAATTTTACATCGTCAAGTTTTAACTTTTTACCGTCGCGCTTTACGGTTATATCTATTGTTCCATCATCAATATTACTAAAAGCGTAGCTTAAATCATAGGTAGTAAATATTTTTCTACCGTCAACCTCAACTATTTTATCACCCTCACGTAGACCATATTGTGAGCTTACAGAATTTTCATGAAATACGTCAACGGTTGTTGTAGTAAAACGCTCTTGAGGCATTAAGGTAATTGCCACTAAAACAAAACCTAATAAAAGATTAAACACCGCGCCCATTACAACAATTAAAAATCGTCGCCAAGGCTTTTTGTTGCAAAATGCGCGACTGTCGCCGCTTGCCTCATCCTCACCCTCCATAGCACAGTAGCCGCCAAGAGGAAAGGCATTTATAGCATACTTGGTTTCGCCCTTGCCCCATTTAAAAAGCTTTGGGCCAAAACCCACCGCAAATTCATTTACGCGAACGCCCAATAGCTTTGCCGCAATAAAATGGCCGAATTCGTGTATTATTATGAGTATTAAAAATAAAAGTATTGCGACCGCATATGGCCAAACACTATTTAAAACATTTAAAATTGCAGAAATATTAATCACTACCTAAAATAAAATTATATGCTGTTTCGAACAATATCACGAGCTGCGGCATCAGCCTCAAAAATATCATCCACCGTAAAATCTGATTTATTTATACACTTATTCATTGCTTTTTCATTAAGCTCGGCTATCTGTAAAAATTTGATTTTACCCTCTAAAAACAGTTTTACCGATTCTTCGTTAGCGCCGTTTATAGCTGTAGGATATAATCCACCGCGATTAACCGCCTCTATGCATAACGGCAACAGCCTAAATGTATTATAATCAGGGCGCTCGAAAGTAAGTGTACCAATTTTTAATAAATCAAGACCTTCAAAGCACATATCACGTTGTGGATATGTAAGGGCATACTGTATAGGAAGCTTCATATCAGGTGTGCCAAGCTGGGCTATAACCGCGCCGTCACAAAGCTCTACCGCCGAATGTAAAATACTTTGCCTATGAACCAGTACCTCTATTTTTGACGCGGGCACATTGAACAAATGCACAGCCTCGATAACCTCAAGACCTTTATTCATTAGTGTTGCGCTGTCTATGGTTATTTTAGCGCCCATTGACCAATTAGGGTGATTAAGCGCATCTTTTACCGTTACATTTAGAAGTTCGTTTTGGGTTTTACCAAAAAAAGGTCCACCCGATGCTGTAAGTAATATCTTTTTTAAACTTCCACTTGGCGCACCCTGTAATGATTGAAATATTGCCGAATGCTCACTATCAACAGGAAGTAATGTTACATTCTTTTCTCGTAGCTTGCGGTTTACAATTTCTCCGCCCGTTACAAGCGTTTCCTTGTTAGCAAGGGCAATTGTGTGCCCAGCATCAATAGCCGCAAGTGTAGGACGAAGTCCCGCAATACCTACTATTGCGTTAAGCACCATATCGCCCTCGCCCATAGCCAACTCACACACACCGTCAGCACCAGATAATACCTTTATATCGGTATCGTTAAGAAGAATTTTAAGATCTTCTGCAGCTGCTTTATCAAAAAGCGCCACTGTTTTAACACCAAATTCTCTTGCCTGTTTGTTGAGTAGTTTAGCATTACTGCCTGCCGCAAGCGCAGTTACGGTATACTTATGGGGATTAGCTCTTACAATATCAAGCGCCTGTGTGCCAATAGAACCTGTTGAGCCTAAAATTATTAGCTTTTTCATTAAATTACACCTATTATCATAAGGCAGTAAACAAGCGGCGAAATAAACAGCACACTGTCTACGCGGTCAAGTATTCCGCCGTGACCTGGGATAAGACTGCCATAATCTTTTATACCTGCCCTGCGTTTTATAACCGATGCAAACAAATCACCCGCCATACCAACTACGCAAAGCGGAACGGTCAGTAATAATGCAGGTAAAATTTTATTAAAATATCCAAAGCAAAGTGTAATAACAAGAGTTGCAACCACGCTTGATACTATACCGCCCAATGCGCCCTCAACAGTCTTTTTAGGGCTAATTTCGGGGCAAAGCTTAGTTTTACCCATACTAACTCCTACAAAATAAGCGCCCATATCGCATACACAAGCAAAATTTAGAACCAGCAATAAATAGTATATTCCACCTGTGGCGATTATAATACTTGCTATGGTAGAAAAAGCAAATGCATAAAGTATAGGCATACCGCAAATCACAGCAATTTTAGCCAAATCAAATTCTGCTTGCTTTATAAGTATTAATATTGCGGTAACTATAATGTAAATTACAGATACAATTATTGCCGTTATAAATGCCTCAATTTCAAAATATTGATAGTTGGTAAGATTAAGCTTGTAAAGATTTTCGTTAATAGTACAAAATGTAAAAACCATTACTAAGGTATAAACTGCAGAAAGCATTTTAAATATAATACCTTGTATTTTAGCGGCGTTTGCCACCAACTCAAACACACCAAGCGCCGCAACAAGCGCAACAAATGTAGTTAAAATAAAGCTTTTTATATAAAGCCCTAACACTAACACAATTGCCACGATAGCGCCCATAACAACGCCCGAAATAATACGCTTTTTCATAAACACACACTCCTATACTCCACCAAAACGACGGTTGCGGCGGTTATAATCATCTATAGCCTTTTCTAAATCCTTTGGTTTAAAGTCTGGCCACAATATATCAGAAAACCAATATTCACTATAAGCCGACTGCCAAATAAGATAGTTAGAAAGTCGGTATTCACCGCTTGGTCTTATAATAAAATCTGGGTCGGGTTGCCCTGCGGTATATAGATTATCGGTTATTAGCTGTTCTGTGATATTATTAGCATCAATGCCACTATTTACTATGCTTTTTACAGCGTGAACAATTTCATCACGACCACCATAGTTTATAGCTATGTTTAAATGCAACCCCGTAGCATTGCGTGATGCATCCTCCGATTCTTGCATAAGATTTTGAATATCATCAGCAAGCACACTACGGTCACCAATAAACTGCACCTTGATGTTTTCTTCTTTAAAGTTTTTTGCATCCTGCAAATATTCTCTAAAGATTTTCATTATGTTGTCAACCTCTTCTTTGGGCCGCTTCCAATTTTCAGTAGAAAAGGCATAAACAGTAAGATATTTTAGCCCTATTTTGTTGCAATAGCGCGCAATATCTTTAAAATTTTTAGAACCTGCTGCGTGACCTGCAGTGCGGGGCAACGAACGACGTTTCGCCCAGCGGCCGTTACCGTCCATAATTATAGCAATATGTGTAGGCAGTACTCTGTGTAATTCTTGTTTTTTCTTAAAGATAGGCATTTTTTTATCCTCTTTTAGTGACAATTAGAGCGGATTAAAAAATCCGCTCTCGTTTTTAGATTTCCATTATCTCTTTTTCTTTTAAGCTTGCAAGCTCATCGATTTCTTTACAAAACTTGTCGGTAAGATTTTGAATCTTTTTCTCTCCGTTTGATTCGTCGTCCTCGGTAATAGCATTGTTTTTCTTAAGCGCCTTTAATTTGTCAAGCGCATCACGGCGCTGATTGCGAACTGCAACCTTTGCATCCTCACCTTTTTTGCGAATATCCTTAACAATATCCTTTCTTCTTTCCTCGGTAAGAGGTGGAAAGTTAAGGCGAATGCAGGTACCGTCATTTTGTGGATTAATACCAATTTCTGAAGTAAGAATAGCCTTTTCGATTTCTTTTAAGGTTGTTTTATCCCAAGGGGTAATAAGCAGGGTACGTGGCTCTGGCACAGAAATTGCCGCCATCTGCTGAACAGGTGTAGGAACACCGTAATAGTCAACGTTAACTCGGTCAAGCACCGCAGCATTTGCGCGGCCTGCTCTTACCGATTTGTATTCACGGTCAAGCGCGTCGATTGACTTGCTCATTTTTTCTTCGGTATTTTTAATTAGTTCGTTCATAAGTTACTCCTTTTAGCTAACAAGAGTCAGCCTAAATTATTTTACTAATGTGCCGATTGCCTTACCGCACACGGCATCAACAATATTGTGGGGATTGTTAAGATTAAATACAAGTATGTCAATGTTATTATCCATACAAAGCGATGCAGCAGTAGAATCCATAACATGTAACTCCTGCGCTAGAACATCGTGGTGGGTAAGGGTATCGTACTTTTTAGCGTTTGGATTGGTTTTAGGATCGCTATCATAAACACCATCAACATTGGTTGCCTTAAAAATTACATCGGCACCAATTTCTGCGCCGCGAAGGGCAGCCGCCGTATCGGTAGAGAAAAACGGGTTACCCGTACCGCAACCAAAGATTACTACTCTGCCTTTTTCAAGGTGACGGGTTGCCTTGTTGCGAATATAAGGCTCGGCAATTTGACGCATCTCGATAGCTGTTTGCACGCGAGAGGTAACACCTAATTGCTCAAGCGCATCACAAAGAGCCAAAGAGTTAATTGTGGTAGCAAGCATACCCATATGGTCAGCACGGTTACGGTCCATATAACCACCCTGTCTGCCGCGCCAGATATTACCTGCACCTACAACGATAGCAACCTCGGTTCCTGCCTCAACACATTCCTTAACGGTAGCACAAACCTCGTTTACAAAATCGAAGTTAAGAA
>JAZNSJ010000050.1:0-2920 GCA_045591155.1 Acutalibacteraceae bacterium
ATACGACACCCAAGCCGCCGTCGTGAAGACCAGCGGCTACAGCCTGATTACCAATAAGTAACTTTTTCATATTATAAAAACCTTTCAATTAAGATTTGTTTTGTGAATCTACAATACCCTCAGCACCGTATAATTTACGAAGCTTTGGTTTTTCAATTTTACCTGTAGGATTACGTGGAACATCGGCAAAAATTATTTTGCGTGGACGCTTGTAACGGGGAAGTGACATACAAAATTCGTTAATCTCTTCTTCGGTGCAAGTTATACCGTCTTTAATTTGTATAATTGCGGTTGCAATTTCACCCAAACGACTGTCTGGCAGACCTATAACCGCAACATCCATAATTTTTTGATGAGCGGCCAAGAAGTTTTCAATCTGAACGGGGTATAGATTTTCACCGCCTGTTATAATAACGTCTTTTTTACGGTCAACAAGGTAAATAAATCCGTCTTCATCTTGCATAGCCATATCTCCGGTATACAACCAACCGTCTTTTAAAGTATCGGCAGTGGCTTTTTCATCTCGGTAATAACACGTCATAACGCCCGGACCTTTAAGGCAAAGTTCACCCACATCGCCTTGGTTTACAGTGTTACCGTCAGTGTCAACTATTTTAAGTTCCCAACCGTAGCCAGCCCCACCAATAGCACCTACCTTGAGCATATTTTCAACACCTAAGTGTACAGCACCGGGACCAATAGACTCCGAAAGACCGTAATTGGTGTCATACTGATGATTTGGAAAATACTCAAGCCAACGCTTTATAAGACTTTGTGGTACGGGTTGTGCACCAATATGCATAAGCCGCCAATTACTAAAATCAAATTCCTCAAGGCTTATTTCACCGTTATCAAGCGCGTTTAAAATATCCTGTGCCCAAGGCACGAGAAGCCAAACTATAGAACATTTTTCTTGGGCTGCTGCACTTAAAATATTGCGTGCTTGTGTGCCTTTAAGAATAACCGCCTTTGAACCCGTAATAAGACTGCCAAACCAGTGCATTTTAGCACCTGTATGGTAAAGCGGAGGTATACATAAAAAGCAATCGTCTTTTGTTTGACCATGATGTGCTTGCTCAACGCGGCAAGAGTGAATGAGACTGCGGTGTTTATGTAATATTGCTTTTGGAAATCCTGTTGTACCTGATGAGAAATAGATTGCTGCGTCATCACTTTCTTCGAGTTGGCATTCGGGGAATATGGATGAACACTCGCTTGTTAAATCGTTATAATCATCAGCAAATGCAGGACAACCAGTACCAAAGTAAATAAGATTGCATTTTTTGGAAATTTTTTCTGCAACAGCCTCAACACGACCTATAAATTCGGTACCAAAAATAAGAACATCTGCTTCAGACAATTCCAAGCAATAATCGATTTCATCAGATGAATATCTAAAATTAAGCGGAACTGCTAATGCGCCGGTTTTTAAAATACCGAAATATATTGGAAGCCAATCAATGCAATTCATTAATAGAATCGCAACTTTTTTACCTTTACCAATACCATTTTGTTTTAACATGTTGGCAAGTCGGTTGGATTTTTCGTTAAATACCGCCCAAGAAATTTCACGGCGGTAATAATCAACACGATGTGTCGGTTCAACCAACTCAAATTCGTGCCAGGTACGGCGACGGGTTTCGGGTTGGTCGGGGTTAATTTCGACAAGCGCAATATCATTGGCGTACTTTTTTGCGTTATCTTCAAGTAGGTGGACAATTGTCATAAGAATTTTCCTCGGAAATTATAAAAATATTTATATGATATTTTAGCACTTTAAAGTGTTAATGTCAATATAAAGATTAGATTATTTAGTGATTTTATTTTTTGTTGATTAATATATTGAATTAACAAAAAGCCATTATGCACTAAATAGATAATGTCAATACTGAAGTTAACATATTTGCAAACTTTGCAGGTTAACATATTTGCAAACTTTATATTGCAAAAAAGATACATTTGTGTTATAATACGGAAAGAAACTTTAGTGTAATGGAGGTAGTGAGAATGTCACTATATCAAAAAATTATAAATGGTGAAGAAAAAATTTCGCTTGTCGGTCTTGGATATGTAGGTATGCCGATTGCTGTTTCTTTTGCAAAAAAAGTAAAAGTGATAGGCTTTGACCTAAACGCTAAAAAAATAGAACTTTATAAATCGGGAATTGACCCTACAAACGAAGTAGGTAATGATGTTATAAAAAATACTACAGTTGAATTTACCAGTACTGAAACAAAACTTCGTGATGCAAAATTTCATATTGTTGCTGTTCCAACACCGGTAAATACCGACCACACTCCTGATTTAACACCCGTTGAAAGCGCTTCACAAATTGTTGGTCGCAATCTCACAAAGGGCTCTATTGTTGTGTATGAATCAACTGTTTATCCAGGCGTTACCGAAGATATTTGTATTCCTATTCTTGAAAGCGAGTCGGGACTTAAATGTGGTATTGATTTTAAGGTTGGCTATAGTCCCGAGAGAATTAATCCAGGCGATAAGGTTCACCGTCTTGAAACGATTGTTAAAATTGTAAGTGGTATGGATGATGAATCTCTTGAAGAAATCGCCAATGTTTATGAACTTGTTGTAGAAGCAGGTGTTCATAGGGCAGAAAGTATAAAGGTAGCTGAAGCTGCAAAGGTAATTGAAAACAGTCAGCGCGATATTAATATTGCGTTTATGAATGAACTTTCGATTATTTTTAATAAAATGGGCATTGATACTCAAGCAGTACTTAATGCGGCAGGCACAAAGTGGAATTTTTTAAAATTTTATCCAGGTCTTGTTGGCGGTCACTGTATTGGTGTAGATCCATATTATTTGACATACAAGGCAGAACAGTTGGGATATCATTCACAGATTATCCTTTCGGGACGTCGTATTAACGATGACATGGGTAAATATGTAGCAGAAAGCA
>JAZNSJ010000051.1:0-2395 GCA_045591155.1 Acutalibacteraceae bacterium
ATATTTAATTCTTTTGCTATATCGTCACTACCGCCGCCAAAAACACTAAACTGTTTGCCGCAATCGGGACACTTAACATAGCTCATATTTTCTACAAGACCAAGGATATTTACATTCATCATCTTAGCCATATTATAAGCCTTTTTAACAATTAAAGAAACCAAGTCTTGAGGAGATGTTACCATAACAATACCATCAAGCAAAATAGTCTGGAACACGGTAAGCGGAACATCACCCGTGCCGGGAGGACAGTCTATAAACAAATAGTCAAGGTCACCCCAAACAACATCTTGCCAAAATTGTTTAACAGCACCTGCAATAACAGGACCTCGCCAAACAACAGGCGCATCGTGTTCTTTAAGTAGCATATTAACCGACATAATTTTTATGCCACCCTTTGATTCTGTAGGTAAAATTCCAATCTCATTTTGCATAGCATTACCCGTTATACCAAAAGATTTTGGTATTGACGGACCTGTAATATCGGCATCAAGAATACCAACCTTGTATCCTTTTTGACTCATTAAGGTAGCAAGCAATGAGGTTACCATTGACTTACCAACGCCACCTTTGCCGCTAACTACTGCTACAACGTGCTTAATATTGTTAAACTCACCCGTAGGCTCGAAAAAGCTTTCTTTTTTTCTTGAATCGCAATTGCTACTGCAAGAAGCGCAATTACCGTTACAATTTTCTGACATTTTCATCACCGCAAAATATTATACATCATTAATTTTTTAAAATCAACAACAATTTAATTAAAATAGGTACTAATTTGTTTTGAGCTTTCGGCAGGAGAATATACAAATTGGTCGATATGTTCACCACCATAAAAATAGTTATATGTATAATCACACGAAGTATCAAAGCTGTCAATAATTATAAGCTTAATTTTCATTTTTTCAGGTATTATACTTTTTATATAAACGCTGGCACACTGCCCCACACGAACATCCTCTTTAGGCTCGGCAAGGCCAGCAAGATTTGGGGTAAGCTCTACAAAAATGCCATAATCCTCTATACTGCGCACCACACCCGATACCGTTTGCCCCTGACAAAATTGAGATGCATTCTCCTGCCAACTACCTAATAATTCTTTATGAGAAAGGGTAATCTTATTGTCATCATCAATTTTTTTAATTATAGCCTTAATACTATCGCCAACTATAAACCTATCTTTAGGATGCGATATTCGCGATACGCTGATGGCATCTATTGGCAGTAAGGCTATGTTACCGCAGCCAATATCACAAAAGGCACCAAACGATTCAAGATGCGTTATGCAAGCATCTATTATATCGCCTACTTTTTTATTTTTAAAAATGTAATCAAGGCACTTTTGTTGTGCAGCTCTACGTGATAAAATTGCTTGTTGATTACCTTTTCCATCGGTGGAAAATCCCATTACTATAAACGATACCGCGTGTCCCACGCGTGAAATTAGCGCTATATCACGCGTAGTACCCTCGCGTATACCGATAGCCCCTTCATCACGCGGTATTACGCCACGCATACAACCTAAATCAACAATAAGATTATGCTCGGCATCACACATAACAACCATTGCCTCAAGTATTATTTCAAGTGACTGCGCCTGTTGTAATGTAACGGCGCTGGTTAAATATTTTTTGTTATCGTCAGTACCTATCAATGTGCCTTCAGGGTAATAGTCTTTCATTTTTATCTCGCCTTTCAATATTTGTTTACAAAAAAATATATATGCTCTTTACAAGATAAAAATGATGCAAAAAAATAAAAGGCCGCATATTAAAAAATATACAACCTTTTTATAAAAAACTATTTAACTGTTATTGTGCCATCTTTTAATACTAGCTCAATCATTTCCTCATCGGCATTACAAAAATTAGTATCGCTATTAAACTTTAAACTTTGCGTACCCTTGTCTGCGCTAATTTTAACCTTAAATTTCAAAGTGGCTATAACACCGTTGTTTTTAGAATTTTCAAATCCAGACTGCGTCGCCAAAATTGCTACACAGTCGCCTGCATCATTTACATTACACACATCAAATACTTTGCCGTTTGATGCAGATACAAAGCTCAAATTATCAGAATCATAATCAATGATTATCTGTCCGCCCCATATACCTGAGTTATTTTTAATTTTTAAAGGAATTTCTACAACATCTCCGCTAACACCCTTTGCACTGCCAAGAGAGACTTTAGTAACACCTATACCTTTAAAATGTGTACCTACAATTACGGTTACTAAAGCTATAGCTAAACATATTGCACCAAATATGGCTAAAATACTTAAAAAGCGTTTTTTATTCATATTTAGAATCCCTCATACTCGCCGTTGTTTATTTTTTGCTTAAGCGCACTTACAACACCGTCTTTATCTTCCTTATATGTAACACCGTACCAACGGTCAT
>JAZNSJ010000052.1:0-6670 GCA_045591155.1 Acutalibacteraceae bacterium
TCACCCGACACAAACTCAAACACAGTTTTTGTGTAGTAGTCAAGGCCACGAACTATTTGCGGATTTACGGTATATTTTATATCTGCAGCATCAAGATGCGCCTTAACACCGTCAAAGTGATTTTGACATTCGTCACATAAAAAGTCTATTACCTTTGGTGCATCCTTTGCAAGAGACGAACATACAGGAGACTTGCAGTCGAGTATACGCATAGGATTGCGCGTTAATCGGTCGCGACAGGTTTCGCAAAGCGTGTCTATATGTGATGCAAAATATTCGCTTAATGCCTTGTGGTAATTCTTGCGACATTCAGGACAGCCGATAGAATTAATTTCGAGTGAAATGTTTTTTATACCAACCGTTTGAAGTACCTGTAAACCTAATGAAATAACCTCGGCATCAGCGGCAGGGGAAGCCGCGCCAAAACATTCTACACCAAACTGGTGAAATTCACGCAGTCGGCCAGCCTGTGGTTTTTCGTAACGGTAGCATCCACCTATATAGCAAACCTTTGCGGGCAAGGCTCCGTTTACTATGCCGTGTTCTATAACACTACGAACAACACCTGCGGTAAGCTCTGGGCGAAGTGTGATTGAACGACCGCCCTTATCGTCAAAGGTATACATCTCTTTTTGAACAACGTCGGTAGTATCTCCAACACTACGCTGAAAAACCTCGGTATGCTCAAAAACAGGTACGCGTATCTCACGAAAACCGTAAAGCGAGGCAATATCAATCATTTTTTCTTCAACATACTGATATTTGTGTATGTCTAAGGGTAATATATCATTCGTGCCTTTTATGGCACGGTTAATTTCTGCCATTTTTATAAACTTCCTGACTATATATTTTTAAGAATTTTTAAGAATTTCGCGCCAATCAAGGTCACCGCGTTCAAGACCGTGGATAAGTACCTCAGCGGTAGCAATATTGGTAGCAACGGGAATATTATGCACATCACAAAGGCGCAAAAGAGCTTGTTCATCGGGCTCGGTTGGCTTTGGATTTAACGGGTCGCGGAAGATAAGCAAAAGGTCGATTTCGTCACATCCTATGCGAGAAGCAATCTGCTGTGCGCCGCCCTGTGAGCCTGCTAAAAAGCGTGTGATTTCAAGACCTGTAGCTTCACCCACGGTTTTACCCGTAGTGCCGGTTGCAACAAGGTTATGTCGACTTAGTATTCCGCAATATGCGATACAAAATTGCACCATTAGTTCCTTTTTTGCATCGTGTGCAATTAAAGCAATTGTCATTAAATTTGCCCCCTTATAAAATGTGAGTGTTTATATTTTTTTAATTTTTGGCAGTCGCACTTCCTCACCGCAGAGCCGTTTTGCTATGCGGCAAAGAGCCTTGAATGCCTTGGTTTTTTTATTTATATTATGTGTAACACAAAGCAACATTAATTCATTGCTTTGTGGTATAAGACCTAAAAGCCTGAAGCCTGATATATCAATAATATCATCAATATTGTTATATATTTTCTTTTTTATATACTCTGCATTAAAACGATTGATGATAAGGCGCGCATCACAACTGGTTTTTGGCAACGCTGCACATACAGCGGCGGCATCGCGGACAGATACAGGGTCAGGATTGCAAATACTTAAAAACTGTGTATCCTCACCAATAGCTGAATAGAGTGAAAAATCAAGACCAGCAGGAAAATCAAATATTACAATATCATACATAGCCTTAACACTTTTTGCAAATTGCGACAGTGCATCTGCCGATATTTTGCCTAAATGTGATGGAGCAGGTATGACGCTTATAAACGAATTCTGAGGCAGGGTATATGTGCCATCCAAAATGGGTGTGCCGTTTAATATGTCAAGCAAATCGAATACAACCTTATGGTCTATACCTAACAACAGGTCAAGACAGCGAAGCCCCTCATCCATATCTACAAGCAGTACACTCTTTTTCATTTTTGCAAATGCGAGTGCCAAACCGCACGAAACGGTCGATTTTCCCGTACCGCCCTTGCCAGAGGTAGTGGCTAAACAAAGGCCCATATTAAGCGCACCTCCCATATTTTTCTGCTTTTTCACAGTATTTTACCATAAAAGAAATTTTATGTCAATTTTAAAATCAACTAATTACAGTAAATGGTGGAATATCTAAAGTATCGCTTTCGGAAGAAACAAAGTATGCGTCAAGTATTTGCCTTACAAGATTACCTGATGCATAGCTTGAGGCACCGTGCTCAAGAACAACCGATATTGCAATTTCGGGGTTATCGTATGGAGCAAAAACAATAAAGGTTGAGTGGTCGGCTTTACCTTCAACCTGCGCGGTACCCGTTTTACCACCTATTTTTATAGGATAATCACCCAGTGCCGCTTGACCGGTACCGTCAACTGTAACCGATAGCATACCTGTTTTTATTGAAGATATTGTGCTATCCTTTAATGATACGGTATTAAGTATAGTAGATTTACAATCATCATAGGTTTTAGTCATATCGTAGGAAACAATTTTGTCTATAAGCGTTGCTTTGTAGTGTGTGCCACCATTTGCAAAAGTAGCTACATAGTTTGCAAGCTGAAGTGGGGTAAAGGCGTTCATCTGGCCAATTGATATTTGAAGCGTATCACCACCAAAGCCGTTACTTGTGGGCTCTACCAAAATGCCCGCGCTATCATTCACCTCAACACCGGTTTTAACGCCAAGCCCAAACTGTTTAAAGTAATCTGTAAGTGTCATAGCTCCAACACGTCGGCCAAGCTCAAAGAAAAAGTAGTTGCAGCTTTTTGAAAGAGCGGCATTAAGCCCCATATTTTTGTGGTAGTGCATACAGCTTGGCGTATAGTCACCAAAATAATCATATTTTTGTTTGCAAAAGATAACTTCGCCTGTATCGTATAGGTTGTTTTCAAGCGCCGCCGCAGCAACAATGGGTTTAATTGTAGAGCCTATAGGATACACACCCTGAAAGGCACGGTCGGTAAGTGGATTATATGGGTCGGCAAGCAGCGCCTCGTAGTTTTCTGACATTGTGGCTGAATCATAGGTTGGATAGTTTGCCGATGTAATAACACCACCTGTGTTTATATCAATTACAACAGCGCTACCTGCGCGTGCGGTACCGCCTGTGCTTTGTAACGCTTTTACTGTGCTTGCAAGTGCGTCCTGTACGGTGCGTTGCATTTTAGCATCAAGTGTTAGCATTACCGTTTTACCCGGTATTGCCTTTTTGGTAACCTCTTTGCTTATTATATTACCTTCTTCGTCAAGGTAATAGGTTATTTCTCCGTCGGTGCCACGCAAATGCTTTTCGGCGTAGTACTCGATACCGCTTTTACCAACCTTGTCATCAAATGCATAGCCGCGCTTTTTGTAGTTTTCACCCGCTGCCCAATCTTCTTCATAAATGGGCCCTACGGTACCAATAAGATTTACTGCAAGTGAGGTGTCGGGATAGAATCTAAAAGGAACTACATCAACCGATACACCGTCTAACAAAAAGTGTGACTCTGATATTTTTCGCATTAACTCGGTTGGTATATCCTCGGCAAATGTATATGGGTATGAAATAGAGAAGTCTTCAATCTCCATACTGTAGCGCACACCTGCAATTTTGCGCTGTTGGTCAAGAGTGTAATCTTCTAACCCGTATCGTTCTATAAGTCGGGTAAGGCAGTTTTCTGCCGTAGCATAGGCGGCAAGGTCTAATGTTTTAATAAGCTTTTCGATTGATTCGTTAGGTTTAAAATTATAAGGAGGCAGATATTCAAGCGGTAGCCTGTCCTTGTGCTCAACCGATTTCTCATCTAATAAATTTACAAGGCTTAAAATAATATCGTTGATATTATCTTTTACATAGGCCTTGTTAAAAACTATGTTATATCCGTCGCGATTAGCGGCAATTTGCCTGCCAAAGCTATCAAGAATTTCGCCGCGCGGAGCTTTAAGAACTGCCGTGCGTGATGCGGTGCTTCCTTTAGCGTTGGAAGAATATTTTTCGGAGTTTATTATTTGTATAGTGTATATTCTTGCAGTGTAGATTAACAAAACTATCACAAGCAATATAGACAGCACGGTAAGTGTTGTCTGGTGTTTCTTTGTAAACGGCACTTCTGTGGCACCTCGCTTTTAATGAATTAATTATTTATAAAATCTTTTGTATAGAGTTTTTTCTAGATAGTAAAATGGTATTATAAATACCGTTGTATATAAACAAGAGGGAAATGCGGTACGCATAAGATAGGTTAAATTTTCTGTAAACGATAACGAAAATGCTAAGCAGAAAATCCAACGTAAAGTAAAATAGCATAAAGCTGCCAAGGTACATAAAGCAATAGCTGATAAAATATTATTGTTGAATAAGTGTTTTATAACAAGTACAAGGCTTAGTCCTAAAACGCATAATACAATAGCATTAAATCCTTGTGGTGTGCTTGCAACGGTATCGGTAAAAATACCTAATACAAGACCTGTTATAGCACCTGTAAGTTCTGAACAAAACATACATATTGCAACAAGTAAAGCTAAATGTAATATAGGGGATGCGGTAAATATTTTTAAATTAAATATACCGTTGTATTGAACCGCAAAAAGAGCAATAAATAAAAATACGTTAATAAGGCGTAATTTTAAAATGTTTTTTTCGCTTTTCATAAGGCTATTTACCACCCTCAATATTTATGCCGCCTTGACCCTCAAAAGAGGTAATTACCATAACCGAGCGCAATTCTGAAATTTGGGCAAAGGGCTTAATTTCAGCATAGATAGAGTTGTTGCCCTCGTCAATACCAATGTTGTTAACAGAGCCTATAAGTAATCCCTCGGGGAAAATACCCTCACCCGAAGTAATTACATAGTCGCCCACCGCTACAGTACAAGAACGGGCAAGGTTTGCAAAACGACAAAAACCGTTTTCGGCAAATGAAAGGCTGCCTGTAACAATGCCTGAATCATTTGTTCGATTATCTAAAGCCCCCAATGTAATATCGGGGCTTAGTATAGTAGTAACCTTACAAGAGGTAAGACCGACTTCAGAAATATAACCTACAATTCCTGCATTGGTTATAACAGGATCATATTTTTTAATATCAGCCAGAGAGCCTTTGTTAATAGTAAAGCTACAATATGGGTCGTTGCTGTCGCGAGAAACAAGCACAGCATCGCAGAACTCATAATCTGGATTAGTTTCCTTTATGCCAAGGTATCCCTTGTAAAATTCATTTTGTTCGGAAATTTCATCGTAATCGGCAATTTTTTGCCGTAGTAAGTCAAGCTCGGCCTTAAGTTCAGAGTTTTCAAGACTTAAATTACTACCGTTATTGTAATTTGTAAAAAAATCGGAAACAATACCTGAAATATTGGTAAACAAGCTTCTAAATGGGGCAGAAATTGTACTAGCAATATCGGTTTGCGGTGACATACGCCTGCCAATAATAACAAAAGATGTGGTAAGCAAAACAACGGCGCAAAAAATTGCTACTATAAGTTTAAATTGACGGCTGCGAAGAAAAAAACGCATTTTAACTTCTCCTTGATTTATCTAAATCTCTTTGCTCTACGGAAGGTGTAATTGGCAAAGCCAACGTCACCCTCAAGTCGCTTTTTAGCACCAAGCACAACACAATCAAGCGGATTAGCGGCAACTGATACAGGCATACCGGTTTCCTCGGCTATAAGCTCGGCAAGCCCACGCAAAAGCGCAGTGCCACCCGTAAGTGTAATGCCGCTGTCGATAATATCGGCCGAAAGCTCTGGTGGAGTTTTTTCGAGTGTTGTACGTATTGCATCTATTATTTGTGAAATAGTGTCTACCATCGCATCACGCACTTCAGCAGATGTAATGGTAACATTTTTAGGAAGACCGTCAATAACGTTTCTGCCTTTTATTTCTATAGATGTTTCACCCTCGTATTCCTTTGCCGAGCCAATATCAATTTTTATTTGCTCGGCGGTGCGTTCACCTATTAGCAAGTTATGCTTTTTACGCATATAGTTTATAATTGCTTCATCAAGGTCATCGCCCGCAATTCTAAGCGATTGCGCTGTAACAATATCACCAAGTGAAATAACTGCAATTTCACTTGTGCCACCGCCTATATCTACTATCATATTACCGGTAGCATCCTGTACGGGAAGACCTGCACCTACGGCCGCTGCCATAGGTTCTTCTATAAGGTCTACGTCATAAGCGCCTGCTTGTTTAGCGGCATCATAAACTGCGCGACTTTCAACCTCGGTAACACCTGCAGGTATGCAAATTACCATTCTTACACGTGAAAAAAATGAACCCTTAAGAGCAACACTTACAAACCGTTTAAGCATTGCAGCAGTCACATCAAAGTCAGCAATAACGCCGTCTTTTAGTGGGCGAACTGCAACTATAGAACCGGGAGTTCTGCCTATCATTTCCTTTGCTTCTTTACCTACAGCGCGAACAGCATCGTTGCGTACATCGTAAGCCACAACCGATGGCTCTCGCATTATTATTCCTTTACCTTTAATACAAACCAGCGTGTTGGCAGTACCAAGATCTACACCAATATCTCTTGTAAACATATATAAACTCCTTAAAATTATTTAATTTCTGTATCTTGCGGCACCATAAGGTGTATCGCCGACGGTATATTTGTAAGAGTGATACTTTCTTTACCTTCCGAAAATTCACCGTCAAGTGTCCACGGCATATTTGCGCCACCTGTAACGG
>JAZNSJ010000053.1:0-6424 GCA_045591155.1 Acutalibacteraceae bacterium
TCAACACCAACACCGTATGATACACGGCGAACTGTAAAGGTTTCTGCGATACCACTGTTGTTTTTAGCAATAACAGTACCTTCAAAAATCTGGATTCTTTCCTTCTCGCCTTCCTTGATTCGTACGTGAACCTTTACTGTGCTACCGATTAAAATTTCGGGAGCGTCAGCTTTAAGCTGAGAAGCAACTAGTTCTTTAAGTGCGTCCATCAAATTTTCCTCCTTAAATTTTTTCAGACGTTCGTGAAACATTTTGTAACAGAGGACCATCCGCTTCAATGTCGATTTTTCGGCATTAAACCCACCTTTTAAGGCAAGGTGAAATCAAATGCTCAAATATATTACCACAACTTTTGCCAGAAATCAAGCATTTTTTTAATTTTTTACAAATTTACGGATAATCAACTTCGAGAACATCAAGTTCATTATATATTTTTGTTATTTTTTCCTCAATTTCAGCACAATTTGTGGCTTTGTATTGTCTTCCATCGGCATCAGTAAACAAATTGCCACCCAATGTATAGACCAATTCTTGCCCATCAATTTTAAGTCTTATCATTGTACTCCAGCCACCTGCGTTCACATCGTTGGAAGTGGGCGATTTTTCAATAAGTCCCAATACCTCAATAACCTCGTCAACCACCGCGATACTATTGCTGGTTTTACATTTTGGCGGTGACGGCAATTTGACAATAGTTACCTCTTGGCTAAAGTTTATAGTTTCGTTGCTTTTGTTATCACAGCCACAAAGCATAAACATAAAAATTGTTGATAAAATTATACATAACATCTTTTTCATAAATCAAATCTCCTCTCTAATACTTTCAACATTAATACCAAACTAACATTAAAAAGGTTGCATTGTATAAAAATTATATTTGGTTTTATACAAAAAATCAACAACAAACAAAATTTACTGTTGACAAAACACCCCATTTAGTGCGATAATATGCTTGGTATTTTATGTACATATATTATATGTGCTGACTGTGAGGTTTCTTTAATGCGTGTAATTACTGGTAGTGCCCGTGGCAAGCGACTTGTTACCGTACAGGGCAATGATATTGTTCGACCCACAGGTGAAAAGGTTAAAGAAGCGCTTTTTAGTTCAATACAGTTTGATATTGAGGGTAGACGTGTACTTGACTTGTTTGCGGGTAGCGGTCAGCTGGGTATTGAAGCGCTCAGCCGTGGTGCAGAGTGTGCCACATTTGTTGATATTAACGATGCTTCATTAAAAGTTATTAAACAGAACCTTGAAAGCACAAACCTTACCGAGTTAGCCACCGTACATAAAAGTGATTATATTACATTTGCTTTGCGATGTTCACAAAAGTTTGATATTGCATTTCTTGACCCACCGTATCAAGCGGGTATACTTGAAGATGCAGTGTTAAAGACCATTCCTCTTATGAGTGATTATGGTAAAATTTTTTGCGAGCACCCAAGCGAGCTTAAAATGCCAGATAAAATTGGTAATTTTAGTGTTTGCAAGGTCTACCGTTATGGAAAAACACTAATCACCGTATATAAAAAGGATGTGGCAGACCATGAGTAAGCGAATTGCCGTGTGTCCGGGTAGTTTTGACCCCATAACTATGGGTCATCTTGATATTATTATCCGTGCCGCTGCAATGTTTGATAAGCTGATAGTCGTTGTTATGAACAACGCAAGCAAGCACTACACCTTTTCCCCTACCGAGCGAAAAGAAATGATTGAAAAGTGTGTGGCAGCTTTACCAAATGTGCAGGTTGATTTATATGATGGATTACTTGCTGACTATGCAGCGCAGCAAAATGCCTGCGCAATTATTAAGGGTTTACGCGCAATGTCTGATTTTGAATACGAATTTCAGATGGCGCTTACCAATAAAAAGCTTAACCCAAATGTAGAAACCTTGTTTCTTACTACCAGCGCTCAGAATATGTATCTGAGTTCAAGTATGGTAAAACAGATAGCCGGTATGGGCGGAGACGTCAGCGATTTTCTTCCCGAGGTTATCCACGATGATGTTTTAAAAAGAATATCGTCTAAAAATTAAATTAGTAATAAATCACGGAGGATGAATTAAAATGACACTTGACGAATTATTAGAGCAGTTTGATGAGGTGCTTGACAGCGGTATTAAAATCCCTGGCAAAAAAACTGTTGTAGATGTTGAAAAACTTCGCGCCGTTGTTGACGATATACGTCTCAACATTCCAAGCGAAATCAAGCAGGCTCGTGGCATTGTTGCCGACCGTACCGAAATTATCACTACAGCAAAGCGTGAGGCTGACGGCATTATACGCAGTGCCGAAGAAAAGGCAAAAGCAATGGTAGCACAAGAAGAAATAGTTAAAATGGCACAGGAAAAGGCTGCCGAAATTATTTCTAACGCACAGGGCAAAAGCCGTGAAATGCGCCGCGCAGCGCAAGACTTTGTTGACGATATTATGCGTCGCGCTGACGAAGGTCTTACCGCTAACCTTGGTGAAATTCGTAAAACACGCGCTGCTCTTAAGCAACAAACACCTATTGCAAAATAATTTTAAATGCTTTAAAAAACACTCGCTATACACAATAGCGAGTGTTTTTTTATCTGATAATTAATAATGCCTCTTTAATATTTTTAACACCGATAAGTTCTATGCTATCAGGCTTGTTGGTAATTTGCTTTATGCAGCTACTTGGCAAAACACATTGTGTAAACCCAAGACGCGCCGCCTCGTTAACACGGGCTTGCACACGCGATACACTGCGTATTTCTCCAGAGAGACCTACCTCGCCAAAAGCAATTAGCTTTTCTTGAAGCGGTGTGTCACGAAGACCAGATACAAGCGCCATACAAACCGCCAAATCACACGCTGGCTCATCAAGGCGCATACCGCCAACAACATTTAAGTAAGTATCAAGGTTTGAAAAATATAGTCCCTGACGCTTTTCAAGTATAGCAAGTAAAAGATTTAAACGGTTATAATCAAACCCGTTAGACATACGCCTTGGATTACCAAATCCGGTTGTGGTAACAAGTGCCTGCACCTCGGACAAAATGGGCCTTGTACCCTCAATAACGCAAGTAATACATGCGCCAGATACATTACTCATTCTGCCTGATAACAGCATTGCTGATGGATTTTCAACTTCACTAAGTCCAGTATCGCGCATTTCAAAAACACCTATTTCATTGGTAGAGCCGAAACGGTTTTTAATAGCACGCAGTATACGGTAGGATTGATTACGTTCACCCTCAAAATAAAGAACGGTGTCAACTATATGCTCAAGCACCTTGGGTCCTGCTATATCGCCACCCTTGTTGACGTGGCCAACAATAAAAATTGGAATGCCAAGCGACTTACCGGTGCGAAGTAACATATTTGTTGATTCGCGAACCTGAACAATACTACCAGCCGAAGAAGATAACTCGCTAATTTGTAGAGTTTGAATTGAATCAATCATTACAAGGTCTGGCTTTTGCGCCATTATATATTCACAAATTGCCTGTGTATCGGTTTGACTCATTACAGTTACATTGTCGCCATCTACACCCAAGCGTTTAGCACGCAATTTAATTTGCACTGCGGATTCTTCGCCCGAAACATACAATATATTAAGCCTGTCACGCATACTTTTACATATTTGCAAAAGTATAGTTGATTTACCAATACCTGGGTCACCGCTAAGCAATACCACCGAGCCTTTTACGATACCACCACCAAGCACTCGGTCAAGCTCGCCTATTTTTGTAATATAACGTTGCTCATCGGTAATGTTTATCTGTGATAGTGTTTTTGCTTCTGAAATCACCTTTTTAACAGCTGTTGATGACATTGTTCCAACCGGTGTTTTTTTATTAGCAATTATCTCTTCTTCCATTGTGTTCCATTCGTTGCAATTTGGGCACTGTCCCATCCATTTTGGAGTTTCGTAACCGCATTCGCTACAAACATAAACGCTTTTAATCTTCCCTGCCATATTAACTCCTTAATATTAATCTTTATAAAATTCCATAATTCCACTAACAATAGCAAAGGCCATTTGCGATTGATAATCATCGTTTTTTAATTTTTCGAGCTCTGCATTGTTGCTTAAAAATCCACACTCTACAATTATTGCTGGTACAGCTGCATTTTTAAGTAGATATGTACTATTTGTTCCCTGCTTAACAACACGCGTGTTTTCGGGTTGTATAAGTGTTTTAATACTTGATTGTACGCAATTAGCCAAATCGTACGCCTCGGCGTAATTTTTTGTATAAAATACCTGTGCGCCGTTAGCGGCAGAAGTAGTAAACTTATTAAGGTGAATACTTACATAAATTGCATCGGAATTATCTTTCATAAGTTGTAATCTGTTAGAAAGGTCACTTTTTTTTCGCTTTACAATAGCCGCCGACTCATCATCCTCGGTGCCAGTATCACTATTACGGGTCATTATAACATTACAGCCATAAAATCGCAAAAGCGAACTAACCTTTTGCGATATGCACAAATTTATATCCTTTTCTACCGTGCCATCAGCCGCCGACGCTCCACCATCAAACCCGCCGTGGCCTGCGTCAATTATTATTGTTTTAGTTGTATCTGCCGCAGTTACGGTGCCGATAATCTCGGTTTTTACATAGCCAAAGGCTGCAATCATACAAATTAAACCAAGTAGTACTAACTGCGGTGTAAATCTTTTTAGCATATCCAAGAGAAACACTCCTTAACCATTATATAGCCATTGTGGTTTTATTGCAAGTTAAACCTATCTCTAAATTTTATGCTTGTTTTAAATTGTTTATTATATAAAATACCCCTAAAAAAATGGAAGGCATTATAGCCTTCCAAATTATGTTTAAACTACAGCACCAAAACTGCTGCAATTCCAAAATATATTAAAAGGGATACCGCATCTAATATGGTAGTAACCAATGGACTTGCCATAACAGCTGGATCAAGACCACATTTTTTAGCAACAATGGGTAAAACTGCACCAAGTAATTTTGCAACAATAATTACAATGATTAGGGTTAAGCAAATTGTTGCCATCTCGGCAAGCTCGGCACCAGTATCAAAGGTGTGTAACCACAAAAAATCAACAACATAAAGTTTTATAAAATTAATTGCACCTAAAACTATACCAACAATTACCGCAACACGCAGTTCTTTCCATATAACACGCAAAATATCTCTAAACTCAATATCGCCAAGAGAAAGCGCACGTATTACCGAAACAGAGGTTTGGCTACCCGAATTACCACCAGTGCCCATAAGCATTGGTATAAAGGCAACAAGCGCAATACACTGGGCAAGACGCGCCTCAAAACTTGAAATAATTGCGCCGGTGAAGGTAGCAGAAATCATAAGAAGTAACAACCACGGTATACGCGAACGAAAGGTTTCAAAAACACCCGTTTTAAGATATGTTTTTTCGCTTGGCAAAATTGCCGCCATTTTTTCAATATCCTCTGATGCCTCTTCTTGAATAACGTCAATAGCGTCATCAACCGTAACAATACCAACAAGTCGACCTTCGGTATCAACTACAGGAAGCGCCAGCATATCATATCGCTCAAACATAGCGGCAACATTTTCTTTATCATCAAGTGTGTTTGCCGATACAACGTTTTCGTCCATAATATCGCCGATTATCTGATCTTTACCGCTAAGCAGTAAATCACGGAGCGAAACTGTACCAAACAATTTGCGACGGCTACCTATAACATAGCAGGTGTAAATTGTTTCAGTATCAAAGCCAATTTTTCTAATTCGGTCAAATGCTTCATCTACCGTCATTGTACGCTTAAGATCAATATACTCAGTAGTCATAATGCTACCTGCGCTATCATCAGGATATGCAAGTAGTTGATTTATTTGTCTACGTGTATTTGCATCGGTATTTTTAAGAATGCGCTTTGCAACAGTTGCCGGCATTTCCTCTACAATATCTGCCGCGTCATCCATAAACAGTTCATCTAAAACCGCACGCAATTCATTATCGCTAAACGAGTTTACAAGTATTTCTTGCTTGTCGCTATCGAATTCTACAAAAACATCTGCGGCAAGTTCTTTTGGCAAAATGCGAAATATTACAGGTATATCCTTATCCTTAGCCTCTTCAAGAATTTCAGCAATATCGGCAGGCTGCATTTCAGAGAGAATTTGTTTTAACTGAACAAAACGTTTATTTTCAATAAGCTCAAAAATTTGCTCTTCTATTTCAATTAATTTTTCATCCATAATACAGCCTCCTTTTATATATCAATAACTATGATTATTATATTATTTTACACATAAAATGTCAATTAATTAAATATTATAAAATTAAAAAAATCCCGGAAAAAATGATATGCACCCCAAAAGTTAGACACTTTTGGAGGTGCATATTTTTTATGGGTAAAACAGGAAGAAAAAACAAAGTATATAGTGCAGAATTCAAAATAGGTGTTATAATGGATATG
>JAZNSJ010000054.1:0-10788 GCA_045591155.1 Acutalibacteraceae bacterium
AAGGCGTTACGCAAGTGCCCGCTGAAAGTGAAAACACTAACCACGCAGCCTACGCCCGAAGCGAGTTTGCTTCTCCGCCCTCTAAAAATAGTTTATCACACGACGGAGAAAATGTCAACAATGATTACATAAGTAAAGAAGCAATCTTGCAAGGCGGGGTTGCTTCTTTTGTTGATGAAAATGGGTACAAAAATTTTGGAAATACCATACAAAACCTTTATCCTAATGAAGTTATTTCGGGGATGTGGGAGGATTCGCCGAATGCCTTGAAAGATAATGTCGAAAAAAGTCAGTTAGAAAGTGTTGAAAATGTTGGGGAAATGCTAATAATTAAAAGTTTTTATGTTAGGGTGGTTGTATATATTACAGCCGCCTTAATTTTTTGGAGGTAAAAAATAGATGATAAAATTAAAACCAAAAGCAATATGGAGTGAATACGAAGCAGGTCAGCAGTACAAAAACGGTATTGGTGACAAGGGAATTCACGACCAAGCGAGAATAAACGAAAGATTTTTTGTAGGAGACCAATGGCACGGTGTAAATGCGGGTAATGAAAAGCCACTTACACGCCGTAATATTATAAAGCGAATTGGTGAATACAAGATGGCGACAATTGGCAGTGCGCCGATTGCTGTAAATTACAGCGCAGAGGGTGTGCCTGATACTGCTGATATAAATGAAGTAAATGTGGTGAAAGAGCAAATGATGGGCGGTGAATTGCCGCAAGGAAATGCAAGTGAAGCAGAGATTTCGGTGGTTATGGGCGCGCTTACCGATTATTTTAAGATAACTGCCGAAAGGCTTAAATACGATGACAAAAAGGACCAGTTGCTTAGAAACGCATATATTTCGGGCACGGGTATTTTATATACATATTGGGACAGCAGCATCAAAACAGGCCTTTATGCCGACGAGGGTAGAACAACTGCAATTACCGGTGATATTAACTGTGAGGTATTGGATATTGAAAACGTAGTGTTTGGTGACCCAAACAACGAAGATGTTGAGAGTCAGCCATATATTATTATTGCGCGCCGTATGGATGTAGAGGCGGTGCGACGCGAGGCGGAAATGTATGGTCAGGCGACCGACGACATTGTGCCAGACGGACAAAACGGATATTATCGCAATTCGGGTGACCGTGGCGAAGATGAGCCGACTGATTCTAAACGTGTGACGGTAATTACTAAATTGTATAAGAAGTATGATAAGGATGGCGGATGCACCGTTTGGGGTATTACTATTACCGAAAAGGCAGTAGTGCGACCTGAATGGAATTTGCTTATACACCGTTACCCAATTGCTAAGTTTATATGGGAGCGTAGGCGCAGCTGTGCGTATGGCGATAGTGAGATAACCTACCAGATACCAAACCAGATTGCGCTTAATCAGGCGCATTCAATTTCGGTATGGGCGATGCAAAATACAGGTATGCCGAAAACGGTTATTAACGGTGATTTGATACCTGATGGCATTTCCAATGACCCTGCTGAAGTGGTAAAGATTTATGGTAGTGCTGAGGATATGTCGAGCGCCATCAGATATATAGCTCCGCCCAACTATGGTGCGGCGTTTATAAACTTTACTGATGCTTTTGCGCAAAATGTGTTATCGGATAATGGCGCTAATGATGCGGCACTTGGTAACTTTAGACCAGATAATGCGACTGCCATTGTACAGGCACGTGAAGCGGCTATAGCTCCCATGCAGATGTATCAAAACCGTTTTTACAGCGCTAATGAGGATGTGGCGCGTATTTGGGCGGATTTTTGGGTAACAATGTACGGCAGACGCTCGATAAAGATAAATGATGGTGGTATGGCAAAATATATGGTATTTGATGCCGATAGATATCGCGATCTTGTGATTACAGCGCGTATAGATGTAGGCGCATCAACTCTTTGGAGTGAGGCGGTGTCGATAAGCAATCTCGGCAATTTGCTCGCTAGTCAGCTTATTAGCTTTACGGAATATCTTGAGCGAATACCAAAGGGGCTTATTCCTGATGTGACAGGGCTTATAAATGCGAGAAAACAGCAGGAGCAGCAAGCACAAATGGCGGCACAACAACAGGCTACGGCACAAGAACAAGCTATGTCGGCTAAACAGTCTGCATCTGTGTCACCTGAACCAATAGGTGATGATGAGGTGATAGAGTACATAAGACAAACAAATCCAAAAATTTACGAGCAGTTAATGAGTTTGCCGCCGGAACAACAGCAACAGGCTTTGTCGATGATGAGAAACGGCGGTTCTGCGGCACCGACAAACGCAAATACACAGGAGGTTGGTGATTTATAATGAAAGCAAATGAATTGTTAAATAATACTTTAAAAATGATAGGTTACAGTGATAGTGACGGTAATGTTGAATTAACACAGCGTATTCGTAACGGCGCTATTGTAACAATTAATTTAGTGTATGGCGATTTATGGAGAATATTTAATGAAGGAGTATTTGAACCGATAAAGTCGCTTGATGATGAAATTAATTTGCCGCAACAGGCACTGGGTGATGTGTTTATGTATGGACTTGCTATGCATATTGCACGAAGTGAGAATGACGGCGACCAGCAGCAGTATTATACTATGTTGTATAATGCTAAAAGGGCAGGAATGACGCAGTATACAACAGTAAAGAACGTGTTACCGTGTCCGGAGAGTTAATTGAAAGTTGAAAATGGAAAATTAAGGTGTGTTTCGCACCAATATAAAAGTAACGTATTGCCAAGGCGCAGGGCACCTTGACAATGAAAGTTTTAAGAAAGGATAAAGACATGAAATATCCAATGATAAATAGGCAGCCGCGACGAGAGGTAAATATACCACAACTCTCGGGCGGCTTAAATTTACGTGACAGTTTGACGGGTGTTAGAGACAACCAACTGACCGATTGCGTTAATATGTGGTATAAGGATGGTGCTTTGAGAACAAGGCCGCCGTTTGTGACAAGTATGGCAAGGCTTAATAAGTATGAAAATTTGGATGATGCTAAGAACACTAAATTTCATAATGAGATTAAGGTTTTTTATAAAGGTTTAAATTGTGTTGTTGCCACTAACAAATGTATATATATGGATGAAAACGGTAAGACAAGATGGAATATTGGGTTTGAATTTCAAGCGGTAGATAAAATTTTTGTTATGCCACAAATAAGTGGTGTAGCAAGTGGTAATGATATTACGTATTTTTGCGCTGAAATGGGCGGTGTACTTTACTGTTATATTTGTGATTTTAGTATTTGGAAATTAGAATATAGTAAAACTGTTGGACTTGGAGAAGAGGCACCGATATGGGAAAAGGTAACAGTTGAGCAAAGGGATGTTCCTATTGTATATGCGCACTGCCATAGAAGTGGTTTTGATGATTTTAAAGGTACATTTTTTCAGGGATATAATCTTATAGGTAATACATATAAAATGATTTATTCGGCATATAACGAAGCTGATAGTGACGGTACACACCCAATGAGATACAAATTAGGGCAGGAATTAGCTAGTAGTGGCAAGATTACGGTTGATATAACAACTTATGACAGTGAAAACGATAAAGTAGTTACGGTGAAGCATAGCATTGAGTATGATGAAGATGTTGGTAAGACCATTAAAGATGGTGCAATTGTGATTGAAAGCTTTGAAAATGGCAAGAAACCAGAGGATGGGTTGTATTTGTTTGTAAAATATAATTATATTGGATTTTTATTTAAAACCGATGAGCCACATACTGTAGCAGTGCTTGATACTGATGAAAGGATAAAAAAGTATGGTTGTAACGAGGATAATATTGTGATTACAGCACAGTATGACGTATGTGAAAATGATTTAAAAAAGGTTTTTTATATGACACAAAATATTTGGTTTGGCGGAGCAGCAAATGGTATAAACGGCGGCTCACGTCTTTTTATTTGTGGTAATACAGATAGTAATGAAAAATCACTTGTTTTATGGTCTGGTTGTAACAAACCTTTATATTTTGGCGAAAATTGTTATGCGTATGTTGGTAGTAAGTCACGTGCTGTAACTACTTTTGGCAGGCAGGGAGAAAATTTGATTGTTTTTAAAGAAAACAAGATCTACGCCTGTTACTCTCAACAAAATACCAATATAGATGCGGATAGTCTTATTGACCAGACGGTTGTAGATTATGAAGCTAATAGTACATATTTTCCTTTTGTTTTGATTAACGGATTTATAGGTTGTGATTGTCCCGAAACGGTGCAGATGTGTAGAAATCGTTTGGTATGGACTACCAGTGAAGGCAAGGTGTATACGCTGTGTACAATGAGCCAGTATAACGAGCATACAGTGTATGAAGTATCGGATATGATTGCGCCGAGATTAAAAGATTATAAAAACTATTTAAAAACAGCTACAAGCGCTGATTTTGACGGACATTATATTTTGTTTTTGGGCAATTGCGCTTTTGTGATGGATTATTGCAGTTACGGATATCAGTATGTTTATTCGTACTCAAAAAGCGATGATGCTAATATGCTGATACCATGGTATTTTTGGGATTTTTCTTTTTTGAAAAATGATGATGAAAAGGATACATATAAATATGCTTGTGTTTGCACGCTTGATGGTAGATTGATTTTGCGCGCGTATTTTGATGCTGCGTCCGACGGTAAGACGGCGTTTATAGGTTTTGCTATGGATGAAAAGGAATACGGCAGTGACGATACTATATTTTGCAACGATTTGAATGCTACATTTTTGCAAATAAAAAACAATGTTATTAATTGCAGTGTGACAACTAAGCTATTTGAATTGGGTAATGGTGTTTATAACATAAATGTTGACAGCGTGGCTGTGAAAATAGGTTCTAATAATGCAACTGATGTAATTGTAAGGTTTATAACTGAGCAGGGTGAGGAAACACAAATTATAAATAATAAATGTGAGCATAGGGGTATTGCTGATATTAGTTTTATAAGAGGTAAGGTACTGAATCCGTATATAAAAAATATTGTAAAATTTGGGTTGAAATTTGAATGTGACGGACAGCTTTGTATTGATGGGCTGTCGGTAAAGTATAAATTGTTAGGGGGAGTTAAGTGATGAGTATAAAACAAATTTATATTGATAATGCAAATGCCAGTAGTGCTGCAGCAAAAGCGCTTAAAACTGATGATTTTATTTCAAAAGCTAAGCAAAATAATGCCGCAAATAAACAGGCGGCTGTTGATACCTATAGTGCTGGTATGGATTCACAAATTAATAATACGCAGGCTTACTATGATAAGCAGATAGGTGATACCAAGGTAGCGTATGAAAGCCAATATCAAAAAAATGCAGTACAAAAGCTTATTAACGAAAAGCAAATTGCTGAAAGAAATGCTAATTTAGGTCTTACGGACAGTGGACTAAATAGAACTCAGCAAACAGCTGCGCAACTTAGTTATGCAAACCAAAAGGGTAAAATTGATTTGGCAAGACAAAGCGCTCTTGATGAATTTGGACTTAAGCTTACCGATGCGATAACAACCTTGCAAAATGAAAAAGCAAGCGGCATTAGAGGCATTGAGGAAAAGTGGGATAATTTATCCACCGAACAAGGTATTAATGAGTATAATACTCAGCTTAACTATTATAATGACTTGACTAAAGCATATACAGAAGCAGCGACCAAAATCGAAGAAAAGGAGATTGATGCAGCAGCTGAGGTGGAAAAAGAAAGGATTAATGCTGCAGCGGCGATTGAGGAGGCGAATAAAACTAAAGATAAAATTCTTTGGTATAATACTGGCACATACGATAATGACAAAAATCCCATATTTAGAAATTCGGAAGGTAAAATACAAGCGTTTGGCGATGGTATTAATCCATATACCAGTGAAAACAACAAAAAATATGTAATAACTGACGGAAATGGAAATATTGTTACAAAAGATAATTCTGTTTTAAAAACTAAAGGTACAGACACACAAAAAGCTGCAGCGTATTACGGTGTGTGTTCAAACGGTTATCAACCAAAAGGTGTGATTGTTAATGGCGAAAAGCAAGGAACTATTAAAGCATATGATGCAATTCCCGCTGGTAACGAAATAACCGGAAAAAAACAGAATGTGTGGTATACGAAAGAAACCGGAAAGTATTGGATATGGTACGGCGAAGGAAACACGTATGTTGAGGTAGAACTTATAGATGGCAATTGGACGGTTATTTAATAGTTTATAAGAGGTGAAAAATATGACAAATATAGAAACGTTACGAGGTAAAAGTGCCGTTTCAGTTTCTAAAGGAAATGTTTTATCTGGAAAACGTAGTGCCGCAAGCAGTTGTGCGATTAATAATTATGAAAAAAATGCTATTGAATTTGCTAATAAGCAGACTAAAAAAATAGGTTTGGATACCTTACAATCTGACCTTGAGTCTATGGGAGCGACCATTCAAGGTATATATGGTGGATGGCAGACACAGGACACAATGAAAAAAACGAAGTCGTCTGTTAAGTCAATGTATAATCGCCTTACTGCTCTTCAAGATTATAGAAAGAAATATGGTATTACCGAAGGTGACAAAGAAATCAACGAATTGGTGGGTGCATATAAAACTGCCCTTGACAATTGGGATGACTTGTCAATGGAGTATGGTCAGCACAAGTCGGCGGAGTCATATAATAAGGCTTTAGAGGATTTGGAAACCGCAAAAGCAACCAAAGAAAAACAAAAAGCCGAAGACACTAATGCTTTGCAAAAAGACATAGACGAATGGCAAGGTGTATATGATGCCGCCAAAAAAATTCACGATGAATGGGAACTTCCTATCGGATTAGACAAAGCCACAACCAAAAGAACAGGTGTTATAACATATTATCCCGCCGAGGCAAAAGAGGCGGCTAAAAAAGCAAGAGATGACACCATAAAGCAAGAGTACGGTTATTCACTTGACGAACTCAAGAAAATGGTTGGTGAAAAAGAAGCATATTTAAAGCAGACAGAAGTCATTCAAGCGACCCTTAAACTTGGAAATGATGCCATAAGTGATGTCGATTTTGATAAATATGCTCAAAAGGGCGAAGAAGAATATGGATACGATACAACAACTTGGTATAACAAAGAACATAATATCGTAGCAGAGATGCGTAACAATGCCGATACTATGGAGAGTTATGAGGAATCCATCGAAGACCAAGGTGTGCTTGTTGAATCAGCTTGGAAATCTGATAAATCCTATTACAAATATTTGCTTGCTAAATACGGAACAGATGAAGAATATCAAACATATAATTATTGGTATGCAAAAGATAAAGAAAACGGTACGGAAAATTCGGATAAATACCTCGAAGGTCTTGCAGATGACTTGTATGCAAGAGAGGGTCAATCTGTCACAGAAGATTATAAAAATAAAAACGCTTTAGAAAAGGTTTTATATGGTGCCACCGCAGGTATTGACCAATTTGTATCAGGAACAAGAAATGCGTTTAACTTCACCGATGATTATATTCCCACAACCTCAACACAGTATGCATCACAAGGCATTAGAAAACAACTTTATGATACGGGATTTAACTTACCAGAATGGCTTGGTGGCTCATCCTTTGGTCAAGTTGCTTATGATGTGGTAAACACAGGTGCGAATATGTTGCCATCTATGGCTGCAGGTGCAGTTTCAGAAATTGTATTGCCCGGTTCAGGTACCTATGTAACCGCAGGTCTTATGGGATTATCGGCATCAGGTAATGCATATCAATCAATGCTTAATCAAGGATATAGCAAAGGTCAATCTCGTACCTATGCAACACTTGTGGGTGCGTCAGAGGCAACATTGAGCGCATTGTTGAGTGGTATGATAGGTGGTAAAGCCACAGAAAAAGCCATAGAAAATGTTATCAAAGGAATAGATAAGGGACTTTTTAGGTTTGCTGTTCGTTGGGGTCTTGAGGGTGTGTCAGAAATTCCCGAAGAATCCTTGCAAGCACTTCTTGAGCCTGTATTTCAAAATATTGCATTAGGCTATGAGAAAAATAAACTTGAAGATACCGATTGGAGTCAGGTTGCCTATGACGGTTTGCTTGGTGGTTTATCAGGTTTAGGCTTTGGTTTTGGTCATTCTGCAATAAATACGTCAGTTGAGCAATCAAACGGAAATTTTGCAACAAAAATTTACGGTCAATCACAGGAGAGTGTTTATGCGCTAGTGGATAATGGTTTGGCGATGCCTGAAGGCAGTAATGCATTTAATTTGGCGAAAAAGGCGGCGGCACAACTTAAAGCAAGTAAGAACGTTTCGGGTGGTACGCTTTATAATCTTGCAACTGCTATTGAGGGTGAGATTGAAACAAAAAGTGAGGCAAGACTTACCGAGCTTGGTGAGAATAAAACAAGCGCTAAGGTATTTGCGCCTATGGTGGCAAAGGCAGTATTTGGTGAGCAGTTAACGTCACAAGAGCATTCTACGATTAATAATAGTGAAGTAGCGATGCAGGTTGTAAAAGAACTTTCAAATGATAAAGCAAATACGATTTGGAAGGATGCAATAAAAAACAGCCGCATAAATGATGCGACTGAGGGTAATATTGTTACTGAACAAGGTGATGTTTTGCAGTCGAGTGCAAATGGTGATTCGGTGGCCGAGGTTAGAGATGACGAAGGAGACGGATTGCCGCGCGACAACATCGCTCGCAATGACAGTGAAATGTCGGGTGCGGCAGCGGGTGTTGTTCGTGGTGAAGATGATTTTGATGGCTCACAATCTATAAGCGAATATATTAAATCACATCCACAATATGCGGATTTTAATGGTGAAACAGTAGAGGAGTTTATTCGTTTCAAAGAGTGGGTTGATACGATTGAAGAAGATTCACGTTATTTATTAGATAATGATATAGACTCGTTTGATTTAGCCGAACCTGCGCAAAAGGACATTGCGCGTGCTCCAACAGCCGAAGAGGCGATCGAGGAAGCAATAACCGGCAAACAAAAAACAAATATACAGCGGCATATAGTAGATATTTGCAAAAAACTATTTTCAAATATTACAGTAGAGTTTGTAAATGGTCTTAAGACAAACGGTAAGTTTATACGAAGTCAAAATAAGATACTTATTCGTTCGGACCTTAGCGCAGTGCAGATGTATGTGGAAGTGTTTAAGCACGAATTTATGCACCGACTTGAGACAAAGCAGTTGTATAACAAGTTCTTTAATTTTTGCTTTAACAAGAGTAAGGCGTTTGAACAGTATGTACGTACCGAACTTAAGGCTGCGGGTGTTGACGTTGATACGGTAACACGTGAGGGTGTAATAGATGCTTATACCAACTATAAGTATGACCAATATAAAAACAGTAAAGAAATACCGAAAAAGGACCGAGATGCGTTCACAAAGGAAATGGCGCAACAAGAGATTATTGCAGATTTCTTTGCGCAGATATTGTTCCAGGGCAAACAGTATCGCGCGAGAATAATTGAGGCACTACAGAATGCCGACGGCGAGGCGCTTGTTGGTATAGGCGATGAAGTAAGTAGCGAAGCAGCACTGATGGAACTGCAACAAAAAGAACCTGCTCTGTTTAAGCAGGTTCTTGAGTGGTTTAAGGATGTTATAAATAAGCTACGCGGTTTGCCACAGGCGAAGAGCCTTGTGGAGCAGCTTGATAATGAACTTAATCAGCTTGAGAGTATGGCGCGTAGAGCTTATCAGTCGAAAGATAGTAATCGGCTTGTGAAGAAATTGGCGGATGAGAAATATTCTATCGTTAATTCGTTTACCGATGATAATGGTGTGCGATATGAAAATGCGGTATTACTTGACACTAATTTCTTTGATGGTTTATCACCACGAAATTGGGGTAAAAAATTAAAAGAGTATGTTTACAATTGCTCTGCCAATAATCCCATTATAATGCCTATTATTGACGAAAGAGGTAGCGTGCAACAATTACAGTTTGCTAATCCCGATGATAGAGTTACAAAGAATGGTGCCTCAAATCATAAAGTTATTGATAAATTGTCGAGCAGTTCAGACAATGTTAGTAAATTATCCGTTTTGCATATTGATGAGGTTTTAGAAGTTTCTCAAAAGGACAACCCATATTATACAAACGAACATAATCATCAATGGTTAGACGAAAATGGATGGCTACACAGGACAGCTTATGTTATAAATGCAAAAAATGGCAATATATATAATATTACAATGGATATTGCCAAAACAGCAGATGGTAGAACGATACTTTATGCAACCGACGGCAAAATAAAAAAAGTTGGAAACGTCCAAGTGAACTCTCTTAATGTTAGAGGTTCGGGGCTGAATTCCAACTCTAAAGAGAGTCTATCACAACCTGAAGAAGATGTCAAGGAAAAACAATTTGATATAATACAAAATACCAATCCGGCACCGAATACATATAACACGTGGATACGTTCTAAAGAAGACATACTTACTTGGGAAGAAGTCTTACAACTTGATGATGAGTCAATAGGGCAATTTGTTTGGGGCGATTTTTCAAGAGCTGATGCCGAACAAGCATTGAAAGATGGCAAAATTACTGTTTACAGTTCTTACCCAATAAAAAACGGTGTGTTCGTGTCAACTTCACGTGTTCAAGCGCAAGAGTATGCAGGTGGGCGAAACGGCAAGGTGTACTCTAAAACTATACCGCTAACTGACGTCGCCTGGATTAACGGTGATGAGGGACAATACGCAAATGTCAATACTGAAAAAAGTAATAATGGTAATGAAAATCCGCAGTTTGCCGTTACGTCGCAAATGCAGAAGCTAAGATATAATCCCGAAGCATATGAACTTAAATTGAGTGAGCCTGCTATAACGGATATAACACGAGC
>JAZNSJ010000055.1:0-5935 GCA_045591155.1 Acutalibacteraceae bacterium
AAGCAATCTGCCAAGTGCTGCCGTTACCACCGCTGATGTTTTGTGTAAGTTTTCGGCACGAGCTACAATATCTGTACTGTCTATAGCCGTTGCCATAACCAAACCGTCAGAGGTTATACATCTTATAAGCTTTCCCATTTAATTTTATACCTTTCGCGTTACATATACCACTCGTTGTGTGGTTTTATTGGGCGGATTTTGTGTTAATTCTTCAAAAACCGCCTCGGTTTTAAGTCCTGCTTTTTTTAAGGCTTTTTCTATCTCGGCGCTTGTATATGCACGTTCGAAAAAGCTTTCGCTGGTACGTGTGTAGCCGTTACCCTCACGCGTAAAAAAGTCAAGGTTTATTTCAACCGTATTATCACTTTTACTATATTCATTTTGCCAAACACAATACACATTGTCGGTATCAATAACAAACGTTTTATCTGCTAAAACCTCACTGTGTTTATACACTGTGTTAACATCAAAAATAAAAATCCTGTCCTTTTCAAGAAAAAGCGACACGCGACCTACTGCCATGCAAAAATCATCATAATTTGTTATATGGTTAAGGCTATCAAGACAGCATATTGCGCCGTCAACCGTGCCGTATAGGTCAAGCTCGGTAGCATCTTGGCAAAGATAAAGTATGTCATTACCCTGCTGGGCTGTCTTTTCACGAGCGATAGACAACATATCGTAAGATATATCAACACCGATTACCGAAACACCCATTTTAGCAAAACGATTACTGAATTCTCCCGTGCCGCATGCCAAATCAAGCATAAGGGTAGGCAGGCGGTCGAACTTTTTAAAAAGAGAACAGATATAATCAGTCCTCTTTTTATAATCAACATCAAGCATTAAGGCATCATAATTATATGCAAACTCACTATACATAATTAATCTTTAAGACGCTCCAGCACAGTCTTACTGCCCTTGCTCATAGTGCGGTTTACACGGCTGATGGTTGCGGTTGAAGCGCCCGTTTCATCAACAATATCGTTATAAATTCTACCTTCGCTAAGCATCTTTGCTACAGCAAAGCGCTGCGCGATTGATTTAATTTCTTTAGGGGTGCAGAGATCTTCAAAAAGGTGTTGACACTCCTCTTCGGTTTCGAGTGTCATAACCGCGCTGTAAAGAAGCTTTGAAAAATCTTTTTCTTTCATATTAGAACTCCTTAATTAATATTCATAAACGCCGTCAAAAACCTTTGTGGCAGAGCCGCGCATAAACACAGTGCCGTCGCTCATATAGGTTATAAATAAATCTCCACCCACAAGATGAACGGTAATTTCACTGTCACGCTTGCAATATCTATTTTCTACCGCAGCCACCGCTGCCGCGCAAGCACCTGTGCCGCAAGCAAAGGTTTCGCCACTGCCACGCTCCCAAACACGCATTTGCAGGGTGTTTTCATCAATAACACGGATAAACTCGGTGTTCACCTGTTCGGGAAACATATCGTGATGCTCAAAATCAGGACCAATTTTTTCAAGGTTAAGACTGTCGATTTCATCACAAAAGACCACCGCGTGCGGATTGCCCATAGAAAGCGCCGTAATATTATAATCTTTTCCATTTACCGTTATTGCGGTATCTATTATTGTGTCGCAATCGGCGTTTGCGGGTATTTTTAATGGACTGAACTCCGCCTTACCCATATCCACCGTTATAGACTCGGCCTTGCCGTCTATTTCGGTTATTCGAAGTGTTTTTATACCACTTAATGTTTCTACAGTAACGGTATTTTTATGCGCAATACCATTGTCGTAAATAAATTTACCCACGCATCGAATACCGTTGCCGCACATTTTACCCTCGCTTCCGTCAAGGTTAAACATACGCATTTTAGCATCTGCAATATCTGATGGGCAAATAAGTATTACTCCGTCGGCGCCAACGCTAAAACGTCGGGGTGACATTTTTTGCGCTAATTCATTTGGATTTTCTAACTGCTGATTAAAACAATTTATATACACATAATCGTTACCTATGCCGTGCATTTTGGTAAAATTAATTTTGGGCATTTTACACCGCCTAAAAAATAATGATTGGCACTATGTGCCAATCATTATTATAAGATATAGCAAAATTAAAGTCAACAAAAAACTTTTACGCTTTAAAGACATAAACCTTAAATTCTTTATTACATTTAGGACAGACCGTGGTGTGCCTGCCCTTGCGACGAGGAAGTCGTAATACAGCATGACATTGAGGACATTTTTTGTAAATATGATTATAATCTGCCTTGCGCTGTCGGTAGGTATTGCGCCTTTTTATACATTTTGTTTTGATGCCGCAAAACCACTGATTCTCACGCCGACGCGCCTCGATGTTGCGCGACATTATTCTGAAAAAAGCGTATATAATTATTGCATACACAACAAATTGAAGCCACATTAAACGTGCAAAGCAGTTAATAATCGACAGCACCGATGCTACTGCAAAAAGCGCGTAAAAAAATCCGTCTACACCATAGCGACCGCTCATAAACTGCATAAGTTTATATCTAAAGTTCATACGTATTACCTCTTTCTTTGTATATTATATACCCTCGTTTGATGTTATTTGTTAACTAAAGATTAAAGTTTTTGCAATATCTGGTAAAATATGCTACAATGTATTTAAAATTTATGGTGGAGTTATAAATTATGTTTTCAATGGTAAAAAGCGTAGGCATTTTTGGTATTAATTCGTATATGCTTGAAATTGAAGCCGATGTTTCAGGCGGTATGCCCTGCTTTGATGTGGTAGGTCTTCCAGATACGGCGGTAAAGGAATCTCGCGACCGTGTGCGCGCCGCAATAAAAAACTGTGGATATAAATTTCCTACAGGCAGAATAACGGTAAATTTGGCGCCTGCCGATAAGAAAAAAGAAGGTGCGGTTTACGACCTTCCTATACTTGTTTCCATTCTTATTGCATCTAAACAGTTAGAATGTGATACGCGTGACTGCGCGTTTTTAGGCGAGGTGTCGCTTGACGGTCAGGTGCGTAGTATAAACGGTGTGCTTGCAATGGCAATTACCGCCAAGCAAAACGGTATTCGCGACATATTTGTTCCATACGACAATGCGATAGAGGGTGCTGCAGTACAGGGTATAAATGTTTATGGTGTAAAAAATGTAAAGCAGCTTATAGAGCACCTTATCGGCTTTACAACTCTACAATCCGCCGTGCGAGTACCCATACAAGAAAATATTGTAAACGCTATGCTTGATTTTAGCGAAGTAAAGGATCAGGTTATGGCAAAAAAGGCGCTCGAGATTGCCGCCGCAGGCGGACACAATCTACTGATGATTGGTTCACCCGGCTCGGGTAAAAGTATGCTCGCGAAACGACTTCCCACCATACTGCCGCCTATGACCTTTGATGAGTCTATAGAAACCACCAAAATTCACTCAGTAGCAGGTATGCTTAATAAAAGCAACCCCATTGTTACCACGCGACCATTTCGTTCGCCACATCACACAATATCATCCGTAGGGCTTTCAGGTGGTGGCACAATACCTCGCCCTGGCGAAATATCTATGGCGCACAACGGCGTGCTGTTTTTAGATGAGTTGCCCGAATTTAAGCGCGACGCTATGGAGGCTCTTCGCCAACCGCTTGAGGATGGCACTGTTACCGTAACACGCGCTTCGGGTAGTGTTACATACCCCAGCAATATAATTTTAATTGCTGCTATGAATCCTTGCCCCTGTGGATATTATGGTCACCCAAGCAAGCCTTGTACCTGCTCACAAAACGCAGTACACAAATATCTTAATAAAATTTCGGGTCCTCTGCTTGACCGTATTGATTTACATATCGAGGTACCGCCCGTTGATTATAAATCGCTGTCTGACAAGTCACCATCCGAAACATCTGCCGCAATACGCGAGCGTGTAAACCGCGCAAGAGCATTACAGGTAGAAAGATATAGAGGCACTGGTATTACCTGCAACGCACAGCTTACCCCGTCGCTTCTTCGCAAGCATTGTGTTATGACAACTGAAGCAAGCGAATATTTAAGCCGTAGTTTTGATGCTATGGGGCTTTCTGCCCGCGCATATGACCGCATACTAAAAGTAGCAAGAACCGTAGCCGATCTTAAGGGTAATGAGATTATACAAAAAGAGGATATCGGCACAGCACTACGTTTCAGAAGTCTTGACCGAAAATATTGGGAATAATATAAAATAACCTGCTAAAACAATTAGCAGGTTATTTTGATCTTATTGCTTAGTTTCTTCACAAATGTTTTTTTGTGTTTCATTATATTGCTGATTCTTATTATTAACAAATTCTTTAAACAACACATACATAACCGAGCAAATCGGAACACTGAAAAGCATACCAATCACCCCAAAAAGTCCGCCGCCTATAGTTACCGATGCCAACACCCAAATACCAGGTAAGCCTACCGATTTTCCAACCACCTTTGGATAAATAAGGTTACCCTCAAGCTGTTGCAAAACTATAATAAACACAACAAACCAAAACGCTTTTACAGGGTTTTCAAGCAGTATCAAAAACGCGCCAATACCTGTTCCTATAAATGCGCCAAATATTGGAATAAGCGCGGTAAAGCCTACAAGCACAGAAATTATTGCAGCATACGGCATACCAAAAATAAGCATACCTATAAAACAAAGCAACCCGATTATACACGCTTCGGCAAATTGACCTGTTACAAATTTTGTAAACACGCTATTTGTAAGCGCAGTAATATCTAACAACCTTTGTGCTCGGTCAGGCTTAAAAATAGCGTTTGCCACTCTTTTTGTTTGATTACCCAATTTTTCCTTTTGTGCAAGCAGATAAACTGCAAATACAAATCCTAAAACTATATCTACAACGGCTGACACGATAGATGCCGTAACATTAACTGTAGTATCAAGCACATTGCTACCGTAATTGCTTATTATATCCTTAGCTATTTCTGTTAACCTTGTGGTATCAAGCGATATTTCGGGCAATGTAAAATTATATTGCTCTAAAAATTCTACTGCGATAAAATACCACCCCTCAATTGTTTTTGCATATTGAGGCACCTTGTTAGCAAACGATACCACCGTTTCTTTAAAAGCTGGTATTACCATAAATACTATTGCAAATATAGCACCAAGCACAATTAAAAAACTAAGAGTTAAACAAATAGGCCTTTTGATTTTCATTATAAATTTTTGCTTTTTGTTTTTACGCCACAACCATAGCCAAAACTTTTCAAGTGGACGAAGCAGTAAATTAACCACATACGCTGCACAAAATCCAATAATAAAAGGAGACAACAACGTAATTGCGCCAGCTATAAAAGCAGTTAATTTTTGAGGCTGTGTAACCGCAGTATACGCTACAGCAATTATAAGCGTTATCCAAAAAGCATATTTCAAAAGTCTTTTATTAAGCGGCAACGAAAACATTATTTTATCGTTTTCTCTTTTTTTATCCTTCATTTTTAATCCTTTTCTTCTATTTCGTCAGATAAATCTTGTTTTTCAACCTTTATAGTAGCCGCGCGGTGTGAATCAATCTCGGTAACGGTAACAACAAGATTTTCAAATGTAAAGCTATCGTTTACATCTGGAATATTGCCGATTTGCTCGGCAACCCAACCGCCAACCGACACGCTGTCGGACTCGGTTTCAATGTCAAATTCCTCACAAAAGTCATCTAAATTCATATTGCAGTCAATTATAAAGTTGTTTTCGTCAAGCTCTTTAAACTCCTCAACAACCTCATCGTGCTCGTCCCATATATCACCCACAAGCTGCTCAAGAATATCCTCCATTGTTACAATACCCAAGGTACCGCCGTATTCGTCAACAACAACTGCGATATGGGATTTTTCTTTTTGAAGCTTTTTAAGTAGGTCATCCGCCATTTCGGATTGGTGCACAAACAAAACGGGTGAAATTATATCCTTTATAGGCTCGGTGGTAACACCGCTGCCAACATAAAAGTC
>JAZNSJ010000056.1:0-2026 GCA_045591155.1 Acutalibacteraceae bacterium
GTTGAATGTCGCTTACGGTGGCTTGAACGGGAGGTAAGACATAATGAGTAGTATTAATGCTTTTATAATTAGTTTTTGTGGCGGTTGTATATTATTGGGCTTTTTATATATGCTGTGTCCTTCGGGTAATATGAGCGCGCCTGTAAAATATATATTTTGTCTTTGCTTTGTGTGTTGTGTAATTGGAACGGCAGTAAGCCTGCCAAGTCCGGATTTTTCTAACTTTGATAAAAAGAACGAAATAGAGCTATTAAACAAGCAAAATACAGCTGCAACGGCTCAAATGGTGTTTAGTGAGGCGCTTACAAAACAAAATATAAATTTTACAAAAGTTTTGGTTGACACTAATAAACTATCTGATGACAGCATAGTTATAAGTAAGGTAACCGTTTTTACAACCGAGGAAGCATCAAAAATAGTGCAGATAATTGGGGATGACAGTTATGAGGTCGTTGTGATAAATGAATGAAAAACTTAAAAATATTACAAAAAATCCAAAGCTTTTAATTGCATTAGGCATTGGCGGTATATTGCTTATTTTTATATCGTCGTTTTTTTCTGGCAGTGATACACAAACCGAAAAAACAACTACAGATGTAGGTGCATACACAGCAGAGCAATACTGCAGTGTATTAGAAAATGATATAAAAAGTATAGTAACCGGTATCACTGGGGATAAAAATCCCACAGTGGTTATAACGCTTGAAAGCGGCATACGCTACAGCTATGCAAGTGCTGACGAAACCGACACTTCAAGCGCTACGGGCAGTACAACCGACCAAAGTAGTCAAAGCAAAAAACAATCTTACATAACGGTAAAAACTGCCGACGGTGGCGAGCAAGCGCTAATCGTTACCCAAATTATGCCTGAGGTGCGAGGGGTTGCAATTATATGCACTGGCGGAAATTTAGAAGACACAGCCGAAAAAATAAAAAATGCCGTCACAGCGGCTTTAAATATAACATCAAAAAGAGTATATATTTCAGGAGGAACGAGATAATGAAAAAGGGTAAGGTATTTGGTAAGCATCAGGTGGTATTAGCGCTAATGGTTTTGGCATTGGGTGCTGCGGTGTGGCTTAATATGAAATTTTCATCAACTGAAAAATATTTGGGCGAGGCAACCCTTGTTAGCGATAGTGAGTTATCAAGTGGAGAGGCGGTGCAAACCTCTGCCAAGGCAGAAAACAACGGAGATTACTTTGAATCGGCGAAAAAGGATCGGCAAAAAGCGCTAGATGAGGCTCAGGAAATGGTAGAGGAAACCTTAAAATCAGCAAACGCTACCGACACAGAACGTGAAGCAGCAATAAAAGCCACAGGCGCAATTGCCAATCGAATTGAAAAGGCTAACAATATAGAAACTCTTCTTAAAGCCAAGGGCTTTGAAAAAGCTGTTGTTGTAATAAGCGACAAAGATGTAAGTGTTGTAATAAAATCAGAGGGAATTACCACAACCCAAACCCTACAAATACAGGATATTGTAACTGCACAAACCGAAATACCACTTAGTAATATAAAAATTATTACCGTAAAATAAATTCTTGCGTTAATGTATGAATTGTGTTACAATATTTTTGTAATAATATTACAAGGCTAAAATTTTTAAAATTTTTTATATACGGAGGATAAAATAATGGATAATAAAACTGAAGTTTCCGTAAGCACCGAAGTGCTTGAAAAAATGGCAGAGCTTGCCGCGTTAGAAATTGAAGGCGTTAAGGGAGTTGCAAAAAAAGCAATCGACCTTAAGGGTGCAATCAAGTCAAAAAGTGTGGTTAAAGGCGTTAAGGTTGAAAGCGTTAACGGCGCTATTGACATAAATGTTTATATTTGTGTAGATTCAAAATCAAAAATGCGTGAGGTTGCCGAGGCGGTTCAGAATAACGTTAAGGATAAAATTCAAACCATGACAGGTACCGCAGTAACAAGAGTTAACGTTAATATTGAAGACGTAGATTTTGCTAATGCAGAATAATTTAACAGCATTTTAAAACGGCGCGGGTTAGCGTGATACTCCGTTAAG
>JAZNSJ010000057.1:0-16132 GCA_045591155.1 Acutalibacteraceae bacterium
AGGCATTTGGAACGGTCCTGGGATTAATACTGATGAAATCAGTTTTGAAACAGGTGACGGTACCAAAGCCGCCCCATACATAATCAAAACCGCCGATCAGCTTTACAAAATGGTACGCGAGGGCGGTAAAAAAGACGACGGAGCACCCGCTTATTATAAGGTGTCGCCCGACGTTACCGACCTTTACCTCAACCCCGTCATAGACGGAACCCGCGCAACACTTGAAAACCTTGTTAGCGCAGGCACTGCTTTTAACTGGACTGCAAATTACAGTTATAACACAGAGATAGCCGACAGCAATAGCGACGGTCTTAAGGATGAAAGTCAAGCATTCCGCGGTTACTTTGACGGCAACGGTGTTACAATTCACGGTCTTTACAGTACAAATAGCGGCATTACAACCGCTTGGGAAGCCTACGGTATTGGCTTTGTGCCATCTATAAAGGGCGACGCTGTTATTAAAAACGTAACATTTGATAAATCGTATATTGAAAGCACCGGTGCTTTTGCGGGTGTTATTACAGCTTCGTTAGGCTTTGACTCTAGTAATATAAAGGTTGAGAATTCTACCTTTGTTGGTGATACCAAAGAGTATGACAACCGTACAACCCATGCAGCTTTATATAACGTTGCGGTGCGCAATGCATATATAAAAGCTCCTGTTAACCAAAGCTACTCTAAGGGCGGACTTATTGCTGCACACGGTGGCGCAGGCAGTCTTGTATTTAAAAACTGCCTATATGACGGCGACAGTTCTATAATGGTAGGTTCTGACAAGAATCCAGATACCAGCGGCGCAACGGCAGGTATTTATATGGCTTCTACAGGTGACGCTTCAGGCGTTACAATGGTAAACTGTGTGTCAATAGGTATGCAGCCACTTAGTTCAGGTGGAACAAGTGTTGCAAAAGTGGTTGATTGCTACACCACAAACGATGTTACCATTAGAGAAGAAAATAAACTTGATGATGTAAAAAAAGTTAGTAAATATGATTCTGAAAATGATATGCCACTACTTAACTGGGGTATGTGGAGCATTAAAACTGTTAATGATGGCAGCGGTAACCGTCAACTTCCAATGCCTGCTGTAACAAATAGTGAGATTAACACTACCAGCCAAATTAAAGATTTGGTTTTGGCTCAGGTTAGCGGTGCGGGTAACTTTAACTATACCGGCGCGCAAACTCAGGGTGAATACGGCCACTACCACAAGCTTACAGGTAGCGGCACTGCCACCGACCCATATCTTATTTATAATGCAACCGATCTTGCTGTTGCAATTTCAACAGGCGGTGTTAATGTTTCTAACAAGCTGTATTACAAGCTTACCTGTGATATTAACCTTGGTTCTTTGCCTTGGATTGATACACAAGATGTAGAAAACACCACCTACGGTTATTATCATTACATCTATGTGCCGTTTGCAGGCGTGCTTGACGGCAACGGCTACACAATTTATGAGCTTAACGCAACAGGCACTAATAGCGGCGCGCTTATACCACAGCTTAACGGCGGTACTGTAAAGAATTTACATATACGCAATTCTGCTGCTGGCACTGCTTTATTTGCCGCAGGCACAGGTACTGTAGAAAATTGCTCGGTAGCTGACAGCTATGTTGCAACAGGCGCAACTGGTGCCACAGCAATGGCATCTGGCGGTACGGTAAGTAACAGCTGTTACAACCAAGAAATTATTAACGCAAACGATGTATCAACCGCCGAAAAAACCTTTACCTATAATGGTGTAGAGTATGATGCTGCTGTTTGGTATATAGGTGGCACGCAGGACAGCAAGCCACAGCTTATAAACCGCGCTAACGCTATGCCACTGGCCGACGTTGACGGTGACGGTGAGGGTTACGAATATACCTCTGCCGACCTTACAGCGCTTGAAAACAGACTGCTTAAAAAGAAGGCTTACGCCAATGTTTACGGTGATGTAAGCGGCAATGGCAAAACCAATATAAGCGACCTTGTAATTCTTTCTCGCGCTATTGCTGATAATTATAAGGATGTAAAAGACGGCTTCTGGCGTAATCTTGCGCTTGGCAACTTTAAAATTTATTACGGCGAAAACGATAACTATGACGCCGCGCGTAAGTTAGAGCTTTATCTTGAGGGTATGTCTCAGGGTATTGATATTAAAAAGGTTGTAAGCGCTGAAAATGTAGTAAGCGGCGCAAGTAGTGACAGCAGTGCGGTTTACCGCCATGCTAATGACGAACAGGGCGCACCAGACGGTCAGCTTGAAATTATTGTTGGTAATATAGCTAATTATAATTCTTATAAAACCAACACAGTTGCAACCGACGCTAACACCTACGCTATAACCTATGATAAAGAAAATGCAGTTCTTTGGTTACAGGGTGAAAACTTTACCGCTGTAGAGCAGGCTGTGCTTGACTTTATAAACAACAACGACTTTACAAATAAAACTCTTTATACTGTTGCAAAAACAACACTTTTACCCGAAAAGATGCCTATAGACCTTGACGGTGACGGAGAGTATGATTACTACTACGCTTGGGGCGACGAGTTTAATAACGGTCTTGTTGAGGACAATTGGGAATACAGCACCAACGCTACCGAGTCAAGTGGTGACGAAAGATATACAGGTAAGTACCTTAACCTTGAAACAGCCGTTAACGAGGACCTTGAAAAGCTGTATGTAGATAATAAAGACGGCACCCTTTCAATGAAGCGCGGTGTGTACGATACAACCGTAGATAGATATATTTGGGACAACGGCTATGGATATGTTAGTCTTACCGAAAGCAGAGCAGGTCGCACAAATGCCTTTGACCAAACAATAGAAGCAGATGACATCTACGTAAGTGGCGCTAAGATTATAAGTCAACAGTCGCTGCTTGTAAAACAGGGCTACTTTGAATTCAGGGCATCTTTGCCGTCTGACGGCCATGCATTCCCATCTTGGTGGATGATGGGCGCGCCCAGCTCTTATTACAATAATGCTTTAACTCATTCGCTTTTTGGTAAGGTTTATAAGCTTAATGAAAACTATGACAATAAGAGCAACTATTTTTACGGTAACGACCCCTCAACCTATAAATATCAGTTGCCTAACTCATATTTTGAGCTAGACCTTATTGAGCTTATGCAGGATGTTAGCTATAATTCTTCGTGGGAATATTTCGAAAACGGTCCTACATATAATTATGAGTTGCCATTTAATATGCACAAGTATTATGACACAGGCTTGGTTACCGTTAACGGTGTAGAGAAATATTATCCTATTGACTGGTCAACAGGTACTGTTATGTCTGATTATACAGATGGTCTTGAAAAAGGTGATATTGACCTTACATCAAGTAACGACTGGATTCTTTCTTTAGGTGGTAGTGACCATAGTATGGTTCACAAATTTGGCACAAATAATTCTAATTTGAACTATGTAGATGAAAATCAAACTAAGCTTATTGCTATGCGCCGTTACGGCTTTGAGTGGAAGGTTACCAACGATGACTTTGAATACACACTCTATGTCTATGATGTAAACGGCGATGGAAATGATGAGGATGTATCGAGCTACACAATAAATAGATCTAGTGTGGAGAGTAACTATAATGAAAGTGGCGATTCAACGGATCCTATTAGCGATTTAGAGGTTGCTAACCAGTATATGTTCTTCCTTATAGATAATAAGTTCTATACCGCAAATCCCGATTATGTGGGCGGTGGCAACTTTAGTGATTTGCTTACAAAAGATAATACAAAAGAAAAAACCTGTTTAGATATAGACTATATGCGTGTATATCAGGCAGACGGTAGACGCGACATTATAACGCAAGAGACCGAACACTTTAACAACGGCAACCACTTTGGTTACTAAACTAAAAAACTCAGACCTACGGGTCTGAGTTTTTTTAATGAAAAATTAATGTGTTGGCAAGTTACACAGGTATTGACAAATTTTAAACAACGGATATAATATGAGTACATTAGTTCACATTGTGAACAAAACGAGGAAAAATAAAATGAACAATACTGTTTTGCAAAACAATCTTATACTTTCGTGGGTAAAGCTTTCGGGTATTATAAAAAATAACCGTATAACCTCGGCTTTAAAATATAACGAGGCAATCGTAATGCTTGCCATTTACAGCCGTTATTTAAAAGATGGTGTTGGTTTAACCTCGATTCAGGATATAATAAAAGAAACGGGTATGTTAAAATCACTTGTAAACCGCACTTTAGGTGAACTTGAAAAACAGGGGCTTATTGTATTTAAACAGGGTGTAACCGACCGTCGCACAAAGTTTGTAAAATGTGTAAAAGAAAAATTAGATGTATTTTTATTGGTGCACAATTCTTCGCTTGGGGTATCAAAAAATATAATAGATATAATAGGTGAAGACGATACTAAGGTTTTTATAAATATAGTGCAAAAATTACAAAACGCAAATTTTAAGGCGTTACCAAAAGATTAAAAGGGGATTTTTTATGATTAAAATACTTGTTGACTCATCAGCCGATTGCAGTTTAACTGATGGCATTGTAGATATAATAGTGCCAATTTCGGTAAATATTGACGGTAAAGAATATAGGTCGGGCATAGACATTACAAGCAACCAGTTTTATGAGCTGCTTACTACCGCAAAGGAATTTCCCCGCACCTCGCAACCATCGCCGCAAGCGTTTATAGAAATATTTGAACAGGTAAAAAATGATGGTGACCAGTTAATTTACCTGTGCTTATCGTCTTGCTTTAGCGGTACCTATCAGGGCGCGCTAATTGCCAAAGAAATGGTTGACTACGATAATATTTATATAGTTGATACGCTTGGTGTAACACACATTATAGGTATATTGGCGCAGTATGCACGCGAGCTTATAAACAAAGGCTTTACCGCTGGTGAAATTGTAGATAAATGTGAGGAATTAAAGGGTAAAATAAAGGTTTATGCAGGTGTTGATACACTTGAATATCTTTACAAGGGCGGAAGACTAAGCCGCGCCTCCGCCGCGGTGGGTGAGCTTACGGGCATAAAACCCATTGTTACCGTATGTGACGGCAGGGTAGAGGTTGCCGCTAAGGCGCTTGGCAAGCTGCGCGCTATGAACACCCTGCTTGAAAAGATAAAATCACATAGTATAAATACAGATTTTCCAATATATTCGCTTTATACCTTTGGCACCGAAAACTGTGAAGTTTTAGAGCAAAAATTAAAGGATAACGGATACAATATTGCCAACCGATTGCAAATAGGCTCTACCATAGGCGCCCATGTAGGACCGGGTGTTTATGCGGTAATGTTTGTAGAAAAATAAAAAATCCCAGAGTTTGCCCAACTTCCCATAAGGATGTTGGGCAGTTTTATTCGCCTTCGGCGAGTTCTATTGCTTCGCAGTGATATTCGGCTAACGCCGAGTGGTATTCGCTTCGCGAGTTTTGGTGGCGAATAAAATACCACTGAAACCCAAAGGTTTCAATATCACTATTGCCACAAGGCAATAATATCACTCCGACAGAGTCGGAATAAAACTTGAAAGACTGTTGTTTTTTATGTATAATGAATTTAGAGGTGATTACTATGGCTGATAGTGTTTTAAGAGATAAAGCAAAGGAATTTGCAAAAACTGTTGTTTTTCTCTGTCGTGATATGAAATCAAATCATAAGGAATCAGTTTTAATCAATCAATTACTCCGTTCTGCGACTTCAATAGGTGCTAATTTGCACGAAGCACAATATGCTCAAGGAACAAAGGATTTTATTTCTAAACTTGAAATAGCACAGAAAGAGTGTTATGAAACAGAGTATTGGCTTGAACTTTTGTTTGAAACAAATTGTATGAATGAAGAGGATTATAAAGCATTACAAAATGATTGTGGTGCAATTCGTAGAATGTTAATTTCTTCACTTAAAACTATAAAATCAAAATGAGTATATAGATTATGGGGACAGAAAAATCAAGATACACTCCGATGACCCTGACAATACAAAGGAATATTTTGCCAATTCCGGTCTAACACTATCAGACTGTATAGAAACAGAATTTGCATACATTTTTGTTGGTTTGAAAGCATAGAGAAAGCCGATAGATTCGTTTTTTGAATCTATCGGCTTTAAACATCCTTATGAGAAGTAGCCGTTAACTCTGGGATTTTTTTAGGTCATCACTGGGGGATATGCCTATTACTTTTTTATATGCTCTAAAAAATGACGAATAGTCATTAAAACCGCTTTTTTGGTATGTGTCAGTTACACTGCCACCTAAAAACAGTCGCTGTCTTGCGCTATAAATACGGCGGCGAATTACATACTCCCAAACGGTGCAACCCATAATTTCACGAAATTTTCGGTTAAGGGTTACACGGCTGCAATAAAGCGCATCGGCAATTATTTGCAGACTTAATTCTTTTGATAAATTCTTATTTATGTAGTTTATTGTTTTTTTAATTATATCGTCCTCTACTCGCGGATATGGAGTATCTTTAAGCTTGGTGGCAAGCAGCGAAAACACCATAGATGCAAAAGAAAAAACAAGATTTTTTTGCATATCGTCAGATGATTTTGTAATAAATGCAAAGCTTTCTTCAAACCATATTTGTTCGCGTTTGGTAAGTTCAAAAAGATTGGCGCCATCATAAACCTGCTCTATAAGCGATTCATATTCGGTTGGCATGGCTGCGCTATCCACAAGCAAGGCCATACGCTCGTAAGCAGTTGATGGTTCAAGTAGCAGGTGGTGCGTTTGACCGCTTGCCATAACCAAAACATTACCGCGCTCAAGCGGAAAAATATTACCTTCTACCACAAATCGCGCATTGCCGCGTAAAAAGTAATAAACCTCCACCATATTGTGCGAATGGCTTTTAAAAGAAAGGTCATCGGTAGCGGGGTCAAGCGTTAGCGTATGGTGCAAATAGGTGCTATCGTCACGGTAAACAAACAGTTTTTTCTTTTTCATACTATCACCGATTGCATTGTAACACAAGATGTTCTTTTTTGCAATATATTTGTTTATATTTGCAATTTAATTGCAAAAAAGAAAAATATATAATAAAGATGGAAAAATTTAAAAAGAGGTGTTATTCTTATGGTAAAGAGTATTAAAAAAGATAAATTAGCGGTTAATATTTACGAAAACCGTACCCTTATGGGTGAGGCTGCAGCAAACGACATTGCCGCTTGTATGCAAAGGTTGCTTTCTCAGAAAGACACTATTAATATGGTTTTTGCAGCAGCGCCTTCACAAAACGATGTACTCGAAAGCCTGCTTAAAAAACCACTTGATTGGAACCGAGTAAACGCCTTTCATATGGACGAATATGTAGGGCTTAAAAAGGAAGACGCGCAAAGCTTTGGTAATTACCTTAACGAGCATATATTTAAAAAGGTGCCATTTGGTAATGTTTATTATGTTGCAGATTACGGCCTTGACTATGAAGAGTTGCTTGCCCAAAACCACATTGATATTGTATGTTTAGGTATAGGCGAAAATGGTCACATTGCATTCCACGACCCTGGTGTTGCTGATTTTAACGACCCTGTTCGCATAAAAAAGGCTAAGCTTGATGATGTTTGCCGTATGCAGCAGGTGCATGACGGTTGCTTCCCTACATTTGATGATGTGCCAGAATACGCATACACACTTACCATTCCGCAAATGGTAAGCGCAGATTATATGTTCTGTGTGGTTCCTGCCGCAACAAAGGCTGATGCAGTTTACAATACTGTAAATCTTGAAATTAACGATATGTGCCCTGCAACAATTTTGCGCCGTCACGAAAACGCAATTATGTACTGTGACACCGACAGTGGCGCAAAGTTGCTGTAAGACATACAACCAAGAAAGGAATAACGCTATGGATATAAAATTCAAGCTTGGTGTTATTACCGACGAGGTAACCCAAGATATATTCGAGGCTGCCGAGTTTTGTAAAAAGCACGGTCTTGAGTGTATGGAAGTACGTTCAGTAAACGACCATTCTCCATTTGATTTTACAGACCAAGATATTGCCGATATAAACGCTGCGGCGCAAAAATACGGTTTGTCGGTTTGCGCGATATCCGCTCCGCTTTTTAAATGCGATTTTGACGATGCTGCGGCAATTGACTCGCATATAAAAAATTTTGAAAAATGCGCTATGCGCGCAAATCAAATAGGCGCAAAAATGATACGCGGCTTTGATTTTTGGGATAGCGGAGTGTCACTTGAAAAACGCGCTGAAAAATATAAAAATATTGCTCAAATTTGCCAAAAGTATGATATAATATGTGTTATAGAGGCAGACCCATCGGTACATAGTAATACACCGCACAAAACAGCCGAGCTTGTAAAGGCAATAGACAGCCCATACATAAAGGTGTTGTTTGACCCAGGTAATGAGGTTTGGGTAAACGAAAAGGCAAGCGATGATGCCTATATGGCAGTAAAGCCATATCTTGCGCACATACATATAAAGGATGCCGACATTATAGACGGCAAGCCTGATGGTGTAAAAATAGGCGCAGGTCTTGTGGATTACAAAACTCTTTTTGCTCGTCTTATTGATGACGGATACTGCGGCAACGTAATGCTTGAAACCCACTATCGCAAAAATGTAGAGCTTACCGAGGAGCAATTAAAGCGACCAGGTGGCAGTACGTTTTCTTTAGGAGCTTATGAGGCAAGTGAAGAAAGTATAATTGAACTTAAAAAAATTATAAATTCCTGTAAGGAGGATTAATTTATGAAAAAATTAAATATTGCAATTATTGGTCAAGGTAGAAGCGGTCGCGACATTCACGGAAAATTCTTTCGTAGTGAAGCAAACACAAAGTACAACGTTATTGCCGTTGTTGACGCAATAGAAGAACGTCGTATACGCGCTAAAGAGGAATGGAAATGTGATGTTTACGCCGATTACCGTGAGCTTTTTGGCAGAACAGATATAGACCTTGTTGTAAACAGCTCATTTTCACATATGCATGCTGATATTACAATTGATTTACTTAAAGCTGGCTTTAATGTTGTTTGCGAAAAGCCATTTGCAAAAAATTACGAGGAATGCGCGCGTATAGTTGATGCGGCTGAAAAGAGCGGCAAAATGCTTAACGTTTTCCAGCAGTCACGCTTTGCACCATACTATAAAAAGCTTCTTGAAATTATCGACAGCGGCGTGCTTGGCAGACCTATTCAGTACAGCATTTCATTCTCGGGATTTGGTCGCCGTTGGGACTGGCAGACATATCAAGGCTTTAACGGTGGCGAGGTAAGAAATACAGGACCTCATCCACTTGATCAAGCTATTAATATTTTAGGCTTTGATAGCGACATCAGTGTTTTCTCTAAGCTTGATATGGTTAACACCTTTGGTGATGCCGAAGATTATGCAAAAATTATTCTTACAGCTCCCGGCAAGCCACTTGTTGACGTTGAGCTTTCAAAGTGCAATGCTTACAACAGCTATATTTATCTTGTTCATTGTCAGTACGGTACACTTAAGGCTACTATGAATGCCATTGACTATAAGTACTATAATCCTGAAACCGCACCCGAGCAAAAGCTTATATTAGAGCCGCTCTTTACTGCTGACCGCACACCTGCATACTGCAGTGAAAAGCTTGATTGGACCGAAGAACATATAGATCTTGCCGGCACATCTTTTGACACTGCGGTTGAAAAGTATTACGATATGATTTATGATAATCTTGTAAACGGCAAAGAAATGGAAGTTACTCCATATCAGGTATTAAAGCAGTTTAAGGTTATTGATTTAATCCGTTCACAAAATCCGCTTGATGTAAAAGTAGCTGAATAAGGAGAAACATTATGAAAATTGCAATGCTTGGTGTTGAAAACTCTCACGCTGACGAATTTGGTAAGCTTATCGCCGAAAAACCCGAAAAATACGGTGATATAGAGGTTGTAGGTGTTTACAGTGAAGATGAGGAAGCTACAAAACGCCTTATAGATAAGGGTTATACTAACTATGCTGCAAAAACACCTGATGAATTTTTAGGTAAAGTAGACGCTGTAATTGTGGTTGCTCGTCACGGCGATAATCACTACAAATATGCAATGCCTTATGTAAAGGCTGGTATTCCTTGCTTTATAGATAAGCCATTTTGCGCAAATCTTGACAATGCAAAGGAATTAGCCCAAACTGCTAAGACCAACGGCGCGCTTTTGTGCGGAGGCTCCTGTGTTAAGTTTTTTGATGAGACAAAGCATCTTACACGCCTTGCTAAACAGAATCGTGTTGTAGGCGGTATGGTAGCAACCCCCATTAACATTGATAACCCATATGGTGGATTTTGGTTTTATACCCAGCATCTTGTTGAGATGATGACCACTATTTTTGGTAGAAATGTTAAGTCGGTTATAGCTAATTGCCCCGATGAAAAGCTTCGTCGCGTTACCGTTATTTTTAACTATGGCGATTTTGACGTTTGCGGTATTTACAGCCCGTCAAATAAATTTTATGCCAACGTTATGTTTGAAAACAGCACACTTGCAGAGGGTTATTGCGATAACGTACTATACACCTTTGAGCGTGAACTTGATATGTTTGTAGATATGGTTAAAAACGGCGTTATGCTTGAAAGCTATGATGAGCTTGTGTATCCTGTAAAGGTGCTTGATGCAATTCACCGTTCTTATACCGAGAAAAAGGAAATTGTAATAGAATGAAAATATTGACTAACGGCAAAATTGTGTCGGGCGGAAAAATAATTGAAGGCTATGACATAATAATTGACGGTGGCAAAATAATCCAAATAAACGCAACCAACTGTACAAAAGCTGAAAAAATAGACCTCGGGGGCAATTATATTGCCTCTGGATTTATTGAAATTCACTGTCACGGCGGTGGGGGATATGAGTTTATTGACGCTACGCCAGAAGCCTTTAAAAAGGCATGTGCTGTGCACGCAGCACATGGTACACGGGTTATGTATCCTACAATCAGCGCTACTGATTATGACACTATGGTGCGGGTGTTGCAAACTGCACGCGAAGTAAAAAACGATTGCGCACTTGAAATACCGGGTATTCATCTTGAAGGTCCGTATTTTGCATTGGAAATGTGTGGCGGTCAGGCACCCGGCATTGTGCGTGATATTGACCGTGAAGAGTATGAATCCTTGCTTGAAGAGTATGGCGATATAATCGCCCGTTGGGACTATGCGCCTGAAAAAGATAAGGATAACTCTTTTTTAAAGGCAGTAACCGATAAGGGTATACTTGCCGCAACTGCTCACTCATCTGCTGAATATGACGATGTTTTACGTGCATTTGATGGCGGTAATCACTTGGTAACACATCTTTATTCCTGCACATCAACAATTACACGTCATCAAGGGTTTAGGCACTTAGGTATTATTGAAAGTGCCTATTTGCTTGACGATATGTACGTAGAGGCTATTGCAGATGGCTGTCATTTACCTGTAGAGCTTCTTAAAATGATTATAAAGCTAAAGGGTACAGACCGTGTTTGCCTTATTACCGATGCCTTGCGCCCAGGTGGAATTGGAGAAGAGGGTAAAGAATACACTAATTGCCCCGTACCATTTGTTATTGAAGACGGCGTTGCAAAGCTGCTTGACCGCAGTGCCTTTGCAGGTAGTATTGCTACAAGCGATATATTACTTAAAACAGCGATAAAAGCGGGTTGCAGTATAGCAGATGCTGTAAAAATGATGACCGAAACACCTGCTAAGGTTATGGGTCTTGAAACCAAAGGTAAAATTGAGGCAGGTTTTGATGCTTGCTTTACTGTGTTTGATGAAAAATTAAATATAGTAAATATTGCAATATAATATTTTACAAAAAAGCTCCCCTTTGATAAAATTCAAAGGGGAGCGATTGTTTTTGTACTTAGTTAGAGGTGTCTGATGCAAGTTTAATATCTACCGTATAGTATCTGCCGCCACGATAAACCTTTACTGCTACAGTTTCTCCTGCCTCGCAGTCATAAAGCGCGTCATTTAGCACGGTGTATTCGGTGATTTTTACACCGTTAAATTCGGTGATAATGTCACCGCGTTCAATACCCGCATTGGCTGCAGGGCTGCCGTCTGCCACGCTTGATACAACAGCGCCCGACGGATAACCGTAAAAGGCAAGCACCTGAGCGGTATAGGTGCTGCTTATACTTACTCCAAAATAAGCCTGTGAATCGCCGCTGCGAGAGATTATTTTATCGCATTTTTCTTTTACGGTGTTTATAGGTATTGCAAAGCCCATACCCTCAAACTCTACCGATGCGATTTTAGAACTGTTAATGCCAATTAGTTTTCCTTCGGAGTCAAGTAACGCGCCACCTGAATTTCCAGGGTTTATAGCAGCATCGGTTTGAATAAGTTTAAGAGAAGAATTGGTTGAAACAGTGCGTTCAAGTCCACTTATAATGCCGTATGTTACGCTACCCATAAATTCAAGTCCACCTGGCGCACCTATGGTGACAACATATTGACCAACACTAAGCTCGTCACTGTTGCCAAGCTCTATAGGCGTTAAAGATGTAGCGTTAATTTTAATTACTGCAAGGTCACACGAAATGTTATAGCCTATTACACTTGCGGGGTATGAATTTGATTTGTCATCACCAATAAATACATCTATTTTCGAGTTGCGGCTTTCTACAGCATCACCTATCACGTGATAGTTGGTTATAATATAACCATCGGCAGTGTAAATAACACCCGAACCGTCACCTGTTTGCTCCCCACTACCACCAAAAAAACTTGATACCGATGTGGTTGTGCGTATGCCTACAACACTGTCGGTGCATTTTTTTGCTACTGCTTCGGCAATAGATGAAGCGGTTTGGTCAATGTTTATATTTACGTTATTTTTAGTATTATCGGTTTGCTGTGTTATAGAGTTTGTGTTGGTATCTACACTAAATGTACTAAACATTACTGCAATTCCGCTCACAGCACCAATAACCGCAGCAAGCACACTGGCAATAATTACAACTGCGGTGCTGTGACTACGCTTTTCTTTCTTTAATTTTTGTTGTGGAATGTAGCTGTTATAATTTGGTGTGGTGTATGTGGGAGGAGTCTGGTATTGTGGTTTTGGCACAGGCTCGTCTTGAATAATATCATCAGACTTTTTACTGTAGAAATTATCGTTAGAATTTTCGTTGGGTTGAATATTGTCGTTATTGAACTCGTTCATATAATATTCCTTCCTTTATGAAAGATTTTGTTACTTTTATAATTATTTTAAAATAATTTTATTACATTTATGCTATAAAAGTGTGAATTATCCGTAAATATTGTCGTTGAATAGTTAGCACGAGTGTGTTATAATTCAAAAGAGGTGTTTTTATGATTTGCAAAAACTGTAATAGAGAAATACCAAATGATAGCGAATATTGTTCGTTTTGTGGTAATGTTGTTCAAAGTGTTATTTTGGCAGGCGTTTCATCTGATTTAAGCAAAGGCTATACATATCTTGAACTTAAACAATGGAAAGATGCCAAGCAGTTTTTTAGGAATGCTATTATTGACGGTGATAATAAAGCTGAGGCATATATCGGCAAAATGCTTGCAAAATATAAAACCGATAGTATAGAAAATCTTGCGGCAAGCGGTAAAAAATTCATCAGTGATGATGATTTTAAACTTGCATTAAAATATGCTGATGGTGAATATGCAGAGTATTTAAAAAAATGCGCTTTAAATGGTGCTAACAAATCAAAGAAAAGAATCATAATTATTTCAAGCATTTGTGCTTGTGCTGCGGTTATAGCGTTATTGTCATACTTTGTACTTATACCGCTTAACAGAATTTCTAATTATGAGAATTTGCTTTCTGACGGTAAGGTGCAAAAGGCGGTAAAGTCATACACAAATAGCAAATGGTTTGAGTATGACCAAAAGGCAAAAGACTTGTTTTATGAAAGCGGACTTAAACTTGTAGAAGCAAAAGACTACAAAAATGCTGAAATTTGTTTTGAAATTACTAACGGTTATACCGATAACGAAAAATATCTTAACTATTGCAAAGCGCAAAATTTGTTGGCAGATGATGATTTAGAGTCTTATAACTATTTCACCGACCTTGGCGACTTTTTAGACAGTAAAGAAATACTTAATACAAATAAGTATTTTGTTATGGTTAATAAGTTGCAGGGTGAATGGTATTCACCAGCAAAAACTCAGGCTCAGCAAAAGAGAGAATTGCGCGAATCTGGTAAATATTATGAAGCAAATGGTTACTTTTATAAAAAGGAATATTTTGAAAGTTATCAGGATTTTTTACAAGCTGTCGCTGATGCTAATGGCGGCACTATTGATAATGTGCCGATAACAATTACAATAATATATGACTCATCAACAATAAAAATTGACGGCGGAATAGGGTTGAGAATAAATCAAGACGGCAATATAACACATGATGACGATATTATAGAAATTGTCGATGAGACGCATATAAAAATCAGTAAGCGCGAATATGAGAAACATTAGTAAATACTAAATATAACATATTAAACTTTTGCAAAAATAACTCTTTACTTTTTAAAACACTTGTGATATAATGCTATGGCTGACTATGGTCAGGTACCTTGTTCTATGCTTTTGGCGACTGCCGCAAATGCGGAGCACTCAAGGCCTTTTGCTTGGAGCAGGGCGGACAATATTTTTAAAAAGGAGTGAAAAGAATGACTAACGAACAAAAGCAACAGATTATGGCTGAGTACGCTGTTCACGAAGGCGACACAGGTTCTCCTGAAGTACAGATTGCAGTTCTTACTTTCCGTATCAACGAGCTCAACGCTCACCTTGATATTCACAAGAAGGACCACCACTCACGCCGCGGTCTTCTTAAGATGGTAGGTCATAGAAGAAACCTTCTTGCATACCTTCAGAAGAAAGATATTGAAAGATACCGTGCTATCGTTAAGAAGCTCGGCTTGCGTAAGTAATTATGTAACAAACAAACCGAGCAAAGCGCTATTTGCTCGGTTTGATTTTGTTAAGAGATTTTTGTTGTTTAGCGGTAAAATGAGTGCCTGAAAATCGGGTATTGATTTTATTGCTAAACGGAAATCTCTTAAAGATATTTAATTTTAAAACAAAAGGAGATTAATAAAATGTTTGAAAATTTTAAGGTTTATGAAACCACCATTGCAGGCAGACCTTTTAAATTAGAAACAGGTAAAATGGCTGGCCTTGCAAATGCCGCTTTTATGGCTCGTTATGGTGACACAAGCGTTCTTTGTACAGTAACCGCATCTTCAAAACCACGCGAGGGCGTTGACTTTTTCCCACTTTCAGTAGATTTTGAAGAAAAAATGTACGCAGTAGGTCGTATCCCAGGCTCTTTCCAGCGCCGAGAAGGAAAGGCCAGTGAAAAGGCTATTCTTTCTTCACGTTGCATTGACAGACCTATTCGTCCTCTCTTCCCAAAAGATATGAGAAACGACTGCTCGGTTGTTGCAACAGTTATGTCGGTTGACCCTGACTGCTCGCCCGAAATTACCGCTGCTATCGGTGTTTCGGCTGCAATTGCTGTATCTGATATTCCTTGGGATGGTCCAATTGCAAGCACCAGCGTTGGTCTTGTTGACGGTGAAATTGTTATAAACCCAACTCTCGAGCAGCGCGCCGCTACCGAACTTAATCTTACTGTATCTTCAACTGCAGATTTGGTTGCTATGATTGAAGCAGGCGGTAACGAAATTCCCGACGACCTTATGTTTGACTGCATTATGGCAGGTCACGAGGTTAATAAAGAAATAGTTAAGTTTATTAATGGCAACGTTGCTGAAATCGGTAAAGAGAAATTCACATTTGAATCAGGCGATCCTGATCCTGAAATTATGGCAGAGATTGAGGCATTTTGCATAGAAGATGTTAAAAAGGCTCTTGATACCGACGATAAAAATGTTCGTGATGCAGCACTTCTTCCTATTTATGATGCTGTTCACGCAAAATTTGACGAGCGTTTCGAAGGTAACGAGGCAAAGCTTGACGAGATTATGTATCTTGTTCAAAAGCACGTTGTTCGCGCTTGGCTTAAAGACGAAGGTAAACGTGTTGACGGTCGTGGTATTGATGATATCCGTCCACTTGACGCTCAGGTTGACCTTCTTCCACGTGTTCACGGTTCAGGTATGTTTACCCGTGGTCAAACACAGGTTCTTTCTATCGCAACACTCGCTCCTGTAAGC
>JAZNSJ010000058.1:0-2639 GCA_045591155.1 Acutalibacteraceae bacterium
TTTTATATATAATTATATATTATCTTCCCACTTGTAATTGTGCAATTGACCAAAATTCTCAAGTGCGGGGTAATCCCATTGGCGCAAAACCTCGTAAACAGCAATTGCCACCGAATTTGCAAGATTTAAACTGCGTATTTCACCCTGCATTGGTATACGCACACAGGTATCAGGGTTTTTAAGTAAAAGTTCTTCGGGCAATCCTTTACTTTCTTTACCAAAAAGCAAATAACAATTATCGGGATAATTAGGTTGTGAATGGGTTTGGCGACCCTTTGTTGTGAAAAAGTAAAAGTTACCACCTTTATTTTTTTCAAAAAAATCATCAAGGTTCTCGTAATAGGTAATATCAAGATATTTCCAATAATCAAGTCCTGCGTGTTTTAACTTTTTGTCATCGGGTGTAAAACCCATTGGTTTTACAAGATGAAGTCTAGCGCCTGTTGCCGCACAGGTACGTGCAATATTGCCCGTGTTTTGTGGTATTTCGGGCTCTACCATTACAATGTTTATTTTTGCCATAAAATCACCAGATTGTATTATATTATTTTTAATAAACACTTGTCAAGTAATGTTGTTTATTGTATAATAAATTTCGGTGATTTTATGAAAAAGAATACAAATATTTTAGAATATGTTGAAAAGTATAAGTATAAGTACGGCATCTCTTATGCTGTTGACGGTGGTAAGCTTGTAAAACACTTAAGTGTAATTACGGGAATTATATGGGTATATTCTTTTTTTATTTTGGTGCTTTCAATTTTAAGTTTTGGTCTAAATTTTGGCGCAGGCGCACTTAATTATAACGACTTTAGTAATGTTTTTATTACAACCATTGTTTACGCTGTAGTAATGATAATAGCTGCCGCACTTTTTGTTTGCAAACAAAAAATTATAGGGCTTTCACTTGCAATTATTACACAGCCATTCATTGTGCTTACTTACGAATCAATATCGGTTTACGGACTTGGGTATATAGCCAGCTTTTATTGGAAATTTTTGATTCCCGCAATATTGTTTATTTTGTTTTCCGCTTTTTTACTTATAGTTTTAATAAGAGCCGTTATTAAAACCAATAGGATTTATAATATGCTTGTTGACGGACTTTATAAACAATACGGCACTCGAAACGGTGAAAAACTTACCGATAGCGAGTGGAACGAATTTTTAAGCAACTATAATCCGTATAAACAAATAACTTGACGGCAATAATATTCCCGAAAGGGAAGTGGATTATATGTTGCCTGATAAGAAGAAATACAGTGAAATGACAAAAAAGGCATCGCCACCATCACCCAAATTAAAGGATTTTATTTGGGCGTATATCGTGGGCGGTGCCATTTGTGTTATAGGTCAGCTCTTAACCGAGCTTTATAAAAGCTTTGATTTATCTGAAAAAGTGGTTAAAATGGCGGTACCTGTATCTATTATATTTTTAGCAGCTTTGCTTACAGGACTAGGAATTTTTGATAAAATAGCCAAACCCGCAGGCGCTGGGACTTTGGTGCCGATAACAGGCTTTGCAAATGCGGTTGTGTCACCCGCGATAGAGTTTAAAAACGAAGGGTATATATTAGGTGTTGGCGCTAAAATATTTACCATAGCAGGACCTGTGATTATGTACGGCACGATTGCAAGTGTACTGTATGGGTTTATTTATTGGGTTGTGGGATTATTTTAAAAAGTAAAGCGACGGTTTTTCCGTCGCTTTAAAATTTATAACAATACCTCTTTATTTGTCCCGTAAAAAATATCGTTTTTATTTGAAATTAGTTTAAAAAAATCTTCTAATTTTACCCAGTAATCACTGCGGTAATCCATTTCATAGCAATGTCCCCAAATATAGAAAATTTGTGACTTGTTGGGTGACATATTAACAAATTTTTCACCCAATTCCATCATCTTGTCAAAGTCAAGATGGTAAACAGTAGGGTCGAAGCGATATAAATTATCCTGTAAATCAAAACTATCATTGCAAGTAATTGTACGACTATATTTAATACCCGTGTTGTTTTTTATAATTTCAGCCACACGGTCATCATTATTAGTACCGCCACAGGGGTAAGCCATACCAACCACGTCATAGCCGACAAGCTCGGAAAGATTAAGTCGGTCTTGCTCTACCTGACGGATAACCTCTTGGTAGTCAATTGTGGTAAGATTTGGGTGGGTGAGGGTGTGTGCAGCCACCTCGTGAGTGGCGTAAATATCTTTTATATCCTCTGGGTAGATTTTATAGTGTGAAATGCGCTGTCCTTCGCGTATTAGCATACCTTTTTGACCTAATAGCTCTGAATTAAGGTTAAAGGTGCATTTTAAATTATATTTGTTTAAAAGCTCTATAAATCGTATATCCTGTGTTACTGCATCATCGTAGCTGAAAGTAACAGCCTTTAATTTACCGCTGTTTTTAAATTTCATAAAATCACCGCCTGATAAGATATTAAAATAATAACACGATATTTTTTAAAAGTAAAGTTTTATAAAGTGATAAGTTGACAAAACTCACAAAGAAATGTAAAATAATAGTAACATAAATTTGAAAGGATTGTTTTTATGGACACTTTGAAAAAACTCTTCCCGTTTTCTTTTGATGCAAAGGATGTTGCAGCACTTGTAATAAAAATATTGATATACAT
>JAZNSJ010000059.1:0-2277 GCA_045591155.1 Acutalibacteraceae bacterium
TGTATTTTACATATATTTTCTCACAAACAACCCATAACACAACAAGCAGCCGCTAAAGCGACTGCTTTTATAATACCTTTTCATTTTAACTCTTTACCCCAGCTATTGACAAAGAGCCTATTTTTAATACTTGACTTTTAATAGTTAGTCTTTTTAACTAAATCAATTTTCATTATATTAAAAATTAAGAATTGTTTTTTCTCCGTAAATATTTTTCCAATCCTTATCAAAACCATCAATAGCGGCATCGGTCATAGGATGAGTTATAACGGCCTTTAAAACATCATCTGTAACGGTTACGCACTGACAACCCGCAGCTGCACATTTATGTACCTGTTCGGCATTTTTAAAGCTGGCAGCAAGTACCTTGCATGGTAAATCATAAATTGCAAACTGCTCTACTATTTGAGCCACAACTTCGCATCCGTCACCAATAATATTATCGAGGCGGTTAACATAGGGTGCTACATAATCAGCACCTGCTTTTGCAGCGATAAGCGCCTGTGCAGGAGTGAAAATTGCAGTCATAAGAACCTTTATACCAAGCTTTTTAAGCTTTATTGTAGCCTTTAAGCCCTCTTCGCAAATCGGGATTTTAACACAAAAATCTCCGCCTGATTTTTCGTTCATAAGTATTGCTTCTTCTACTATTTTATCAGCTGTTTTCTGAACGGTTTGAGCAAAGAATAGCTTATCAGGACCTATTATATCTCTGATATCTTTTACAATATCCCAAAAGTTTCTGTTTTCTTTTGCAATGATTGATGGGTTTGTTGTGACGCCCGTAAGAGGATAAAATTCATTACAATGCTTAATAGCTGCAATATCAGCAGTATCTAAAATATATTCCATATTTTTCACTCCGTGTAATAGTATTTATTTTCAGTATTTTACAAGTTGGTTTCATCGCCATAGGGTATAATATAGTCCTAACATTTGAGTTTTCGAAATACATGTTATTCATATAATATTTTCCCTTTTGCTATCTTGAACACTTATAAAAATTCAAGTTTTACAAAAAACGATTCTCCGCATCTAAGAAATTTTTATAACACTCGGTATAATCTGTGCCTGACGGCTCATATACCTTTTTAATTTTAACAAGACTTTTGCAAACGCTCTTAACATCACTATAAATACCGACACCTACACCTGCAAGTATAGCGGAGCCTAAACAAGCGGTTTCGTTGTTTTCGAGAATAGCGATGTTTTTGTTTGTCATATCTGCTTTAATCTGACACCATAATGGGCTACTCGCACCCCCGCCCATTGAGCGTATCTCGTTACAGGTAACACCCAAATAGTCAAGATTTGCTTTAAGCATTGAGGCAACCGATTCTAATATACTTCTGACAGCATGTCCTCTTGTATGCTCCATAGTAAGCCCCATAAAAGCGCCTTTGGCATCGGGATTATATTTCGGCATTGTAGAGCCGCAAAGATATGGCAAAAATGTAAGACCATTACTGCCTGCAGGAACTTCTTTTGCAATATCGTCAAGTTCCTTGAAACTAAAGTTCTCGCAAAAATTGTTTTTAAACCACTTAAGAGCAATACCCGCAGTTGGAGTCCACGAAAGCAAACAATACTTTCCGTCATAATTCTTATGGCAAGGCACTATACTTTGGGGATTAAATTCAGGAACTGTTTCGCTAGGAGCGAAAACAACCATTGTAGTGCCTGTCATTTCACTGGCTACGCTTGTATCTGTAATACCTGCGCCAATAGCACCTGCAATCTGGTCAATAGCGCTCGTAACAACAGCAACGCCATTGTACTCACCAACTTTAACCGCACTGTCGCAAAGGCGAGGTAGCCACTCTTTTTTAGCTCCGATGAAATCAAGCATTTCATCCCACCAGCAGTCATTCTTTATATCAAAATATATAGTTGAAGACTGCAAGGTTTTTTCGGTAACAAAGTTGCCTGTTAATTTATAAAGCAGATAGTCTTCGAGCAAGAAAACCTTACTTATTTTACTATGAATTTCAGGTTTATTCTGTTTTATCCACAGTAATTTTGCGGCAGGCCAAGTCGCTGTAATTTCAGGCTGTCCTGTGACCTCATAAACACGCTTTGTGCCGAAATGTTCTTTGATTTCTTCAGCCTCTTTTACGGCGCGATTATCAAGCCACACGATAGCATTCATAAGTGGAACATCGTTTTCATCGGTAACAATAAGGGTTTCGCATTGTGTATCAATTGAAAAAGCCGAAATTTCTAAACCGTCTGTTACTTCGTTATAGGCTTCTTCAAAAAGCTTTACATAATCATCAG
>JAZNSJ010000060.1:0-2221 GCA_045591155.1 Acutalibacteraceae bacterium
AAAAAATATTTATATCCCCTGTGGTGCGGCGGCATCGCTTACTCCTACTCTCAAGGCAGTTGTAAACGATGGTGACGAGGTAATATTGCTGGCGCCTTATTTTCCCGAGTATAATGTTTTTTGCGCAAATGCTGGTGCAAAAACGGTTGTAGTGCTTGGCAAAGGAGATAATTTCTCACTTGATTTTGATGCGCTCGACAAGGCGATAAATAAAAACACAGCGGCAATTATTGTAAATTCGCCTAACAATCCCACAGGTGCAATAATTCCCGAAAGCGATATTATAAAGCTTGCATCTTTGCTTAATAAAAAAAGTCAAGAGTTTGGCAGAGCAATTTATATTATTGCCGACGAGCCATACCGCGAACTTACTTACGGTGATGACGTACCATACATACCTACATTTTATAACAACACGGTAGTTTGCTATTCGTATAGTAAATCGTTGTCACTTCCCGGTGAGCGTATAGGTTATGTTTTTGTGTCACCTAATTGTGATGATGCTGCCGATTTGTTTGCGGCTGTTTGCGGTGCTGCTCGTAGTATGGGTTATGTTTGCGCACCAAGCCTTATGCAAAGAGTAATTGCTAAATGCGACGGAGAGACAAGCGACGTATCACTTTATAATAAAAACCGCGAGCTGCTTTACAATTCACTTACAGAAATCGGTTACAAGGCGGTAAAACCACAGGGTGCATTTTATCTATTTATGAAAGCGCTTGAGGATGATGCAAACGCTTTTTGCGAAAAGGCTAAAAAGCACGAGCTGTTGCTTGTTCCAGCTGATTCTTTCGGCGCAAAAGGTTATGTGCGTATTTCATACTGTGTGGCTTATGACACAATCAAAAATTCAATTCCTGCTTTCAAAGCGCTATTTGAGGAATATAAGGACAGATAATAATGACAGAACTTGAAAAGGCAAGACAAACGATAAATGATGTCGACAAACAAATGGCAGAACTGTTTGAAAAAAGAATGGATGCCGCCCGTATTGTTGCCGAATATAAAAAAGAAAACGGACTTAAAATAGACGATTTTGCCCGCGAGGAACAAATTATTGCAAAAAACACCTCGCTTATAAAAGACGAGGATTATAAGTCTTACTACGTTAATTTTCTTAAAGAAGCTATTACACTTTCAAAGCTTTTACAGCACCGCTTGCTCGAGGGTATGCGTGTTGCATATAGTGGTGTCGAAGGCGCTTTTGCCAATATTGTCGCCGAGCGTATTTTTCCCGATGCGAATTGTGTGGGTTACAGTGATTTTAAAGCGGCATACAATGCCGTAGTAAACGGTGAATGTGACTGTGCTGTTTTGCCTATTGAAAACAGCTTTAACGGTGACGTTGGTATGGTAATGGATTTAAGCTTTTTTGGTTCGCTTTTTGTAAACGGATTATATGAGGCCGAAATTGTTCAAAATCTTCTTGCCGTAAAGGGTGCTAAAAAAGAAGACGTAAAAACGGTAATAAGTCACTCGCAAGCGCTCGGTCAATGCGCAACTTATATTGAAAAGAATGGCTTTAAAACACAAGAAGCTGTAAACACCGCCGTGGCGGCAAAAATGGTAGCCGACAGCAACGACAAAACTATTGCGGCCATTGGTAGCGCAGAGGCGGCTCAAAAATTTAGTCTTCAAATAATAGAGTCGCACATAAACGAAAGCAATCAAAATTCAACCCGTTTTGCTGTTTTTTCTCGTAGCAAAAAGGCGCATCTTTCTACCGATAATCACTTTATAATGCTCTTTACCGTAAACAATGCAGCTGGCTCACTTGGTAAAGCTATTTCGGTAATAGGAGAGTATGGCTTTAACCTTAAGGCGCTTAAAAGCCGTCCTACAAAAGAGCTTGTGTGGGACTATTATTTCTACGCCGAGGGCGAGGGAAATATTGGCAGCGAGCAGGGTAAAAAGATGCTTGCCGAACTGTCTAAATGCTGTTCAAATCTTAAAATTTTAGGTAGTTTTGAAAAAGAAGTAAAGGTGTAAATTTATGATAATACCCGTAAAATGCGAAAACGGCGGTTACAATATTTATCTTGAGCGTGGTGCAATATCACGAGCAAAGGAATATTTTAATCTTGATCGCAACGTGCTTATTGTTACTGATAGCGGTGTACCAAGTGAATATTCGCAAATTGTGGCAACACAGGCAAAATCATCAAAGATAGTTACATTTCCGCAAGGCGAGGCATCTAAAAACTTTGATACCTATAAAAGT
>JAZNSJ010000061.1:0-2229 GCA_045591155.1 Acutalibacteraceae bacterium
GACCCAAGGAGTTGGAGAGATATTTTGTCTTCCTAAGACCGCTTGGCCTCCGACTTCTGTTACTGCTGTATATAATGGGGTAAAAATGTCACAGGGTGTTAATACGCGACAGGTAGGCGAAAGTTTTAAAGTAGACCTTAAGCTTTTTGGAGTAATACCGTTTTCTACCATAAATGTTGAGATTGTAGATGATATGTATGTATCGGTTCTTGGTAATCCGTTTGGTATGAAGATTTATACCAACGGTGTACTTGTGATAGAAAGTGCTGATATTATTACAGAAGCAGGTAAAGCCAATCCAGCGGCTGAGGCAGGAATAAAGGTAGGGGATTATATAAAAACCGTAAACGGTAAAATTGTTACCTGTAATGAGGATGTGCTACAGCTTGTAACCGAGTCTGGCGGCCAAAAAATGACGTTTGAGGCTGTGCGTAACGGTAAAACCTTTTCGTGCGAGATAACACCTGTTTTGGATAAAGAGAGTGGTACTTATCGCATTGGTATGTGGGTTCGCGACAGTTCGGCAGGTATAGGCACACTTACATTTTACAGCCCTTCAAATGATGTGGTGTGCGGTTTAGGGCACGGTGTGTGCGATAGTGACACCGAAACATTACTTGAAATATATGAGGGCGAGCTTGTAGAGGCGGATATTGTAGCTATTGAAAAGGGGAGCGCTGGTTCACCCGGAGCGCTTAAAGGAAAACTAAGCTACGACAGTATTGCTGATATATCGCTAAACTGTGAATCGGGTGTGTACGGTATTATGAAACAGGATATAAACAATGCGAATTTAACAGAAATTGCTTTAAAGCAAGAGGTATATGACGGTGAAGCGCAGATACTTTGCACGGTTAATGGTGATGTACCTAAGCTTTATAGTTGCGAAATTAAAAAGTGCGGCGCAAATGATGCGCCAACGCAAAATATGATTGTAACCGTTACTGATAACGAACTTATAAACGCAACGGGTGGTATAGTGCAGGGCATGAGTGGCAGCCCTATTTTGCAAGATGGTAAGTTGGTAGGGGCTTTAACTCACGTTTTGGTGTCGGATAGCCATACGGGGTATGGGATATATGCTGAGAATATGCTTGAGACGGCAAAAACCGTAGGGAATGACCTGCGTGTCGTTCCGCAAGATGAACAATTTAAAGAAGCATCATAAACTGAAAAACGGGTGCACTATTAAAAAGGTGCACCCGCGAATTTTACAGGACTAAAAATTAACGATATTTTGGTAAATAATCACCATGTGCGTCGATAAGGTCATCAACCATTTTCTTAATGGTATCAATATCTAATTCACTGGCTGTATGGGGGTCAAGCATTGCGGCTTGGTAAATATGTTCTTTTTTAAGTGTATGAGCAGCCTCGATAGTAAGAAGCTGAACATTTATGTTGGTCATATTCATAGCGGCGCACTGCACGGGAAGTTTGCCTACAAAGCAAGGGTTAATGCCATAGCGGTTAACAAGGCAGGGTACCTCGACACAAGCGTTTTCAGGAAGGTTTGTGATTAGGTGACCGGTGTTTAGTACGTTGCCGCCGATTTGATAAGGTGTGTTGGTAACGATCGAGTTCATAATGCCTGCTGCGTATTCAAAAGAAACGTCACGTTCTTTTACGCCGTTTTTAAGCAATTCCTGATATTCTTTTTTCCAGGCTTCAATCTGATTGATGCAGCGTCGGGGATATTCGTCGAGTGGTATATTATATTTTTTGATAAGCTCGGGGTATTTTGATTTGATATAAAATGGGTTATATTCGGCATTGTGTTCGCTTGATTCGGTACAGTAGTAGCCGAAATGCTTTATGTATTCAAGACGAACCTTATTATTGCAGTTGGGATTAGCGATTTGTTCGTCTATTTTTGATTTGATTTCGGGATATAGGTCGCGACCGTTTTTGTCCTTGATCTCGAGTAGCCACGCCATATGGTTGATACCTGCGATAAGTTCAGTGCATTCTTCGGGTTTATAATCCATTTTAAGTGTTTGAAAAAGTGATTTTGTACAGTGCTGAACGCTATGGCAAAGACCGACGGTTTTAATTGGTGTGTAGCGCAGCATGAAACCAGTGAGCATAGCCATTGGGTTGGTGTAGTTAAGGAATAATGCATCGGGGCAAACTTCTGCCATATCGTTGGCAAAATCCTGCATAACGGGGATTGTGCGAAGCGCACGCATAATACCGCCGATACCTAAAGTATCGCCTATGGTTTGCTGG
>JAZNSJ010000062.1:0-15233 GCA_045591155.1 Acutalibacteraceae bacterium
GTGCGCAAAGTTGAAAGTTGAAAATTTTCTGTTTTCAATTTTTTATAAAAAGTACTTGACAAATTGTGGTAAAGGTTGTATTATATTAAATGGTTAGCGAAGACTAACCGTAATTTTTGGCGTTTTAGTTAGCCTAAACTAACCGAGGTGAAATAAAATGAATTTAACAACTGCGGTTGAGGGTAAAGAGTATATCATTAAAGATATAGTTACCGATGATGAAGAGTTAGATGCATTTTTGTTTTCGCTTGGCTGTTACAGTGGTGAGCCTATTACCGTTGTAGCACACAAAAAAAAGACCTGTGTTGTATCTATTAAAGACAGCAGATACAGTATAGATAGTGAGCTTGCCGCTGCAATAGAGGTTTTTGAATAAAAACATAAAACTGGCGCGGCACTTTATTTTGGATACGAGTTAGCGGCTGCTAACTAATTAAGGTTATTAATTGAAATTTACATATTTTAAGGAGAAAGCATTATGAGAATTGCACTTACCGGTAATCCCAACAGCGGTAAAACCACAATGTACAATGCACTTACCGGCCGTAATGAAAAGGTAGGCAACTGGGCTGGTGTTACCGTTGACAAAAAGGAAAGCCCTATTAAAAAGGTATATTACAGTGGTGAAGAAAAACTTATAGCGGTTGACCTTCCGGGCGCTTATTCGATGTCACCCTTTACAAGTGAAGAGAGTATTACAAGCGCTTATGTAAAAAATGAAAATCCTGATGTTATTATTAATATTGTGGATGCTACAAATTTAAGTCGTAGCTTGTTTTTTACAACACAGCTTTTAGAGCTTGGTATCCCTGTTGTTGTAGCACTCAATAAGAGCGACATTAACGAAAAGAAGCAAACCGTTATTAATGAGGTATTGCTTTCGCAAAAACTTGGTTGCCCCGTAGTTGAAACAGTATCTACTTCGGCAGATGGTTTAAAGGCTGTTGTTGAAACTGCAGTAGCACAGGTGGGTAAAGAGCAGTCAGCCCCTTATATTCAGGGTGAGATTGACCTTACCGAAAAGAAAGCAGTAGTTGCCGCTGACCGCAAACGTTTTGAGTTTGTAAACGGTATTGTAAAAGAGGTTGAAACCCGCAAGGTACTCACAAAAGATAAGAACTTCGGCGACAAGATTGATACTGTTCTTACTAATAAGTGGCTTGGTATTCCAATTTTTGCCGTTGTTATGTTTTTGGTATTCCAGATTTCACAAACCTGGCTTGGTGCTTGGATTGCCGAGGGTTATGAATTTGAATCGGGTAAATCAATTCCCGGTCTTGTAACATTACTTGAGATGTTTCAGGGTTGGGTAGGCGGTTTCGTAAGCAACGAACTACTTTATGCAATCCTTATTGACGGTATTATCGGCGGTGTTATCGCGGTTATTGGATTCTTACCACTTGTTATGGTAATGTATTTCCTTATAGCGCTTTTAGAAGACTGTGGTTATATGTCGCGTGTAGCGGTAGTGCTTGACCCCATATTTAAGAAGGTTGGTCTTTCTGGTAAATCGGTAATTCCTTTTGTTATTACAATTGGTTGTGCGGTTCCCGGTATTATGGCAAGTCGTACCATTCGTAATGAGCGTGAGCGTAGGGCCACCGCAATGTTAGCTCCATTTATGCCTTGCGGTGCAAAAATACCTGTAATTTCACTCTTTGCAGGTGCATTTTTTGATAACGCAGGTTGGGTAAGCACCGTGTGCTATCTTTTGGGTATTGCACTCATCTTTCTTGGTGCTTTACTTGTAAACAAAATTGCAGGTCATAAGGCTCGCAAGTCATTCTTTATAATTGAGCTTCCTGAATACAAAGTTCCTTCTTTCTGGGGCGCATTTAAATCAATGTGCTCTCGCGGTTGGTCTTACATTGTAAAGGCTGCTACAATCATTTTGCTTTGCAACACCGCTGTTCAACTTATGCAGACATTTACCTGGAAATTTACACTTGCTAATGACGCTGCAAGCGATTCAATTTTGGCATCTATTGCAGGTCCGTTCGCATATCTTTTGGTGCCAATTGTGGGCGTACTTTCATGGCAGTTGGCCGCCGCCGCTGTTACAGGCTTTATAGCAAAAGAAAATGTTGTTGGCACACTGGCTGTTTGCTTTGCAATTACCAACTTTATTGATACCGACGAGTTAGCGCTTGTTGGCGGTGCTGGTGAAGTTGCAGTTATTATGGGTCTTACCAAGGCTGCTGCACTTGCATACCTTATGTTCAACCTTTTCACGCCGCCTTGCTTTGCGGCAATCGGTGCTATGAATGCCGAAATGAAGAGCGCAAAATGGCTTTGGGGCGGTATCGGTCTTCAACTTGCTGTTGGTTACACAGTAGCATTCTTTGTATATCAGATTGGCACGCTTGTTGAATTCCATACACTTGGCAATGCTTTTGTGCCTGGACTTATCGCAGTGCTTGCTATGACTGCAATCATCGTTGCACTTATTGTTAACACCGATAAAAAGTTAAAGGCAGAATATGCTTTGAAGAAACAAGAAAAAGCAACTGTAACTGTCACAAAGTAGGGTGATACTATGAGTGATTATATTATACTTGGCATAATAATTGTAATTATAGCGGCTGCTATTATATATGTTATAAAGCAAAAGAAAAGCGGTGCAAAATGCATTGGTTGTCCGCACGGCAGCAAATGTAGTTCTTGTGGCTGCGGTTGCAATGAAAAGCAGTCCAAAGAAAATAAAACAGTATAAACATACATACACAAAAATCTCTTGCGCCTTAATGCCAAGAGATTTTTGGTTTAATATGTATATTTATTCATAAATTTGTGTTATAATTATTATGTTTAAAAGACAAAAAGGGGGTAATTAAAATAAAGACCAAAATCGAGCATAAGCGCGGTATACCGTTTCCAACTCACATAGTTTTTTCGGCCATTTCTTTACTTGTGCAAATTGTGTTTTTTATGGTTATGATAATGGGACTTTCAGAACATTATTTATTTGTAAACACACTTTGCACTATACTTGCTGTTATAATGGTTTTTTATATAACAAACAAAAGCGGTAAATCAAGCTATAAAATTCTTTGGATAATCTTTATTTTAGCTGTGCCTATCTTTGGAGTTACGGCATATATGCTCTTGGGCGGCGGGCGTGTTTTTCCGCATGTAAAACGCAAAATGCAAAAATGTGAGGAAAAATATTTAAATCAGTTATCCAATGACACAAAATCGCACGAAACCTTACGTTACAGCGATGGTTTACATTCGCGGCAGGCTGATTATTTAACACTTGAGTCGGGATATCCGCTTTATAAAAATTCTTCAGCAGAGTTTTTAGCACCCGGGGAAGTCTTTTTGCCACGCTTTTTAGAGGAACTTCAAAAAGCGCAACAATATATTTATATTGAATTTTTTATAATTGCCGAGGGCAAAATGTGGTCGGCAGTATGTGATATACTTGAGCGTAAGGTACGCGAGGGTGTAGAGGTTAAGGTTTTGTTTGATGATTTTGGTTCAATAAAGCGCCAAAATAAAACATTTATGAAGCGACTTCGAAAAAAGGGTATTGAGGTGGCGGCGTTTAACAAAATACGTCCGTCAATAGATATTTTTATGAACAACCGTAACCATCGAAAAATTGTTGTAATTGACGGTAAGGTAGCGGTAACAGGCGGACTTAACCTCGCAGATGAGTATATTAACGAGTTTGAGCGTTTTGGGTATTGGATGGATTGTGCTGTAATAGTAAAGGGTGATGCTGTAAAAAGCTTTTTGGCAATGTTTTGCAGCACATGGGAATTCACCACAGGTAAGGCAATAGACATAGCATCGCATATTTCGCAAGAAAAGGTGCTTGAAAAAGGATTTTTATTGCCATATGCTGACGGTCCCCTTGATGATAAAAATCCAGCGGAAGGTATTTATATGCAAATACTTAATTCTGCGCAAAGGTATGTTTATATAGCGACGCCGTATCTTATAATAGATAACGCTATGAAAGAGTGTCTGCGTCTTGCGGCTAAGTCGGGAATAGATGTAAGAATCATAACTCCTCATATACCGGACAAATGGTATGTTCACCCAGTAACGCAATACAATTATTACGATTTGTTAGATGCAGGCGTAAAAATTTATGAGTATATACCGGGCTTTATACACTCAAAGTTTTTCGTATCGGACGACTCGGTTGCAACGGTAGGCACCGTTAATATGGATTACCGTAGCTTTATAATGCACTTTGAATGCGGTGTGTGGATGTGTGACAACAAGGCTGTGCTTGATATTAAAGAGCATTTTAATACGCTTCTTTTACAGTGTGAGGAAATAACCCTAAAGAAAATGAAAAAAGCATCACCATTTGTGCGTCTAAAACGCGCAATTTTACACCTTTTTGCACCTTTTATGTAAAAAATACTTGACATTTATATAAAAATATGGATTATAAAAATAAGAAATAAAACACACAGGAGGTATTTTAAAATGAAAAAATTTTTAAAATTTTTAGGCACCATAGCAGCTATTTTCTCGGCAGTATTAGGAGCACTTACGGTATTTGATAAACTTACACAAAAAAATAGAATTAAAAACGGTTATCTGGAATGTACAATACCCGATACAAGTGCAGAGGAATAAGGTTTTAAAACGGCTGATTTACAGCCGTTTTTATTTTTGTCATAATATTTTTGCTTAAAGAATACAATTAATTAAAAAGTATTTTTGGAGTGTGTATATAAATGGAGCAAAAAAATCTTAAAACAAGCCTCTTTAGTTTGGATACAGTTTTTTGCGAATCGGCAGAACAGCCTATTGATATAGATTTTACTCTGCCCGATTATTACGCCGACATATCTAAAATTTTAAAATGCCGTGCGGTGTCGCGAATTTCTTCTAAAGGTATAAACGGCGGTCATATTTCGGTAGAGGGTTGTGTTACCGTAACGGTTATCTATTGTGGAAATGATAATTGCGTAAGCTCTTACGAATATCAGTATCCTTTTTCTAAAAACTTTGATACCGGACTTAATACCGACGGATGTATGTTAAATGTTAAAACAAAATGCGAATACATAAATTGTCGCGCTGTAACAGGTAGAAAAATAGATATTCACGGAGCCGCTGGTATATATGTTACCCTTACTCGCAGATGCATAACCGATGTAATATCGGATTGTGACGATTGTAACATAGAACTGCTTAGAGGTCATGTGCCTGCTACCGCACCTATGGGAATGGCCGATAAGTATTTGCTTATCGAAGAAGAAATAGAGTTAGGATCAGGTCAGCCCGATATTCGCTGCGTTATAAGGTATGATGCCGATGCCACAATTACCGATAGCAAAATTATGGCGGGTAAATCGGTGGTAAAGGGTGAAATGACGGTAAGGCTGTTATATGCGCCAGAGGATAGCGGCTCTCCCCAGACTGTAAGATACCAACTGCCCTTTAGCCAGATTATTGAGATTGATGGAATATCTGACCAGTGCGACTGCGAGTCAAAGGTAGGTATTGCCCATCTTGAAATAAAGCCGCGAGTATCGGCTTCGGGTGAGTGTAGACAGCTTATGCTTACGGCAAAGCTACTTATTACAAGCGAGTGCTGTTGTAATAATGATATTGCCGTAATTCTTGATGCATATTCCCGTAAATATGAGGCCGATATAAGTAAAAACGATATATGCTTTAACAAAATAATCGACAACATAAATCAAGGCTTTAGCTGTAAAAAAAATATTGAATTGCCCCAAGGTTCACTGGCGGCTGTTTCTGATATGTGGTGCGAGGTGCGTACCGATTCGGTAAAGTTTGACGATAATGTAATGCGTGTTTGTGGTGTTGCTACCGCATTTATAATCGCTCAAGATAGCAATTCAATACCAACCTTTTACGAAAAGGCTATAGAGTTTGAATATACCCACCCGATAACTACCTGCGGTCAATTTAAATGCTCACCTGAAATTACGGTTACATCTGCCAATTATACGTTAACGGGTGACTGTAATATTGAGTTAAGAATAGAGCTTAATATTTGCGCTGCAATTTATATGTGCAATAATATGCCGCTTATTACCGATATTAAAATTAACGACAACAAGCCTGTAAAAAAACAAAACAGTGCGGCTATGACGGTTTATTTTGCCTCTTCGGGTGAAAAAATATGGGACATCGCGAGACATTATTTTGCAGATGTAGAAGAATTAAAACAAATTAACGAAATTTCAGAAGATACACTTAGTACCGATAAAATGATATTAATACCCAATAATTAGCCTATATTCTGTAATGCACAATGCGCAACCAACGTATTGTGCATTTTTATATCCCTTGACAGTTTTGGCGTTTTAGTGTAAAATTAATGTGCAATAATATGTAAAGAGGGGTAGTATGCAAAAAAACAAAAAACGCCAATTTTTTATTAGTCGTAGCAGAGTGGCAAAAATACTATTGTTTATATATGATGCTTTTGTTGTTAATTTTTCTTATCTTTTTGCGCTTTGGCTTAGGTTTGATTGCGAGATAAATATGCTTTTAGAAACTGCACCCGAATATGTAGATGCTTGGTTTAAGTTTATACCTTTAAACACGGTTTTTTGCTTGGTGGTTTTTTCTTTATTTAAGCTTTATCGCAGTATATGGACCTTTGCAAGCTACCGAGAATTTTTTAATGTTGCCTACTCTTCGGTGGTAACATTTGTATTTCACACCACGGCAATAACGTTAATATTTAACCGAATGCCTATTACATATTATTTCTTTGGCGCGCTTATACAGTTTATTCTTGTGTTGCTTGTGCGTTTTTCTTATCGATTTATACTGCTTGAGCGTTCTCGCCGCACGGTTGCTCGTTCTAAAAAATCATCCCGTGTTATGTTGGTTGGCGCAGGCGCCGCAGGCAGAATGATACTTCACGATATGAATATGGCAACCGATTCTGCTGATAAGGTTGTTTGTCTTATCGATGATAATCCTAATAAAATAGGTAGATACATCGATAACTTGTGTATCGTAGGTGATAGGTACGATATACCTAAAATGGTAGATAAGTACTACGTTGATAAAATATACATAACCATACCAACTATACAACCTGCCGATAAAAAGGAAATTCTTGAAATTTGTAAGGAAACCGATTGTGAGTTAAAAATATTGCCCGATATTTTTAAGCTTGAAGAAGGCGCAATAAATAAAGGTACTCTTGTTGATGTTGCTATCGAAGATTTGCTCGGTCGTGATCCTATAACCATTGATATGGGCGAAATTTTTACCTTTTTGCAAGACAAAACCATTCTTGTAACGGGCGGTGGCGGTTCCATAGGTAGTGAGCTTTGCCGACAAATTGCCGACCATAACCCCAAAAGGCTTATAATATTTGATATTTATGAAAACAATGCCTATGACATACAGCAAGAGCTTCGTGAAAACTATCCACAGCTCGACCTTGTAGTGCTTATAGGCTCGGTGCGTGACAGCCGTAAAATATTCGATGTTTTTGCTAAGTATAAACCGGAGGTTGTATATCACGCAGCGGCTCATAAGCATGTACCGCTTATGGAGCACAGTCCATGCGAAGCTATTAAAAACAATGTGCTTGGTACCTACAAAACTGCCTTTGCTGCAGCACTTAACGGCTGTAAACGGTTTGTGCTTATCAGTACCGACAAGGCTGTTAATCCAACAAATATAATGGGAGCAAGCAAACGTCTTTGCGAGATGGTTGTGCAGTCCTTTGATAAGCTTATTAAAGAAGGTAAATTTGACAAAATATGCCCTCTTTATGAGCACGATGATACAAAGGTAGAGGATAGATTTGTAAAGGGCGATGCTCAAATTGTTACCGAGTTTGTCGCTGTTCGTTTTGGTAATGTTTTGGGATCTAACGGTTCGGTAGTGCCAGTATTTAAAAAACAAATTGCCAAGGGCGGCCCTGTGCGTGTAACCCACCCAGATATTATTCGTTATTTTATGACAATACCGGAGGCGGTAAGCCTTGTGTTACAGGCGGGTACGTATGCCGCCGGTGGCGAGATATTTGTGCTTGATATGGGTGTGCCGGTAAAGATTGATATGCTTGCACGAAATCTTATAAGACTTTCAGGGCTAAAACCCGATAAGGATATAAAAATAGAGTATACAGGGTTAAGACCGGGCGAAAAGCTTTATGAAGAACGTCTTATGGAAACCGAGGGGTTACGTACTACACCTAATAAGCTTATAAGCATTTGTAATCCTATTGATTTTGATGCTGATGAGTTGTTTGAAAATATTGAAAAGCTTATGCATATATGCTATGAACAGCCTGATAAGGTAAAAGAGTTTGTAGAGTCGATAGTACCTACGTATTATCCGGCAGGCGAACACGGTACAACCGAAAAACCAAAGGCCTATATAGAACAAATTGAGGCTATGGCAAAAGCATAAAATGCAAAGAATAAATAGGATTTAGGTACTGCTTAAAATATAGCAGTACCTTTTTTTATTTTTAGTGACATTTTTAATTATGTGTGTTATTATAATTTTATTAACACCACTTGAAAGGAATATATTTATGAAAGTTTTATTTATTAATGGAAGTCCAAGGGTTAACGGCAATACAAGTATTGCCATTGCTGAGATGCAAAAAGTTTTTCACAAAAATGGAATTGATACCGAAATTTTTCAAATAGGCGGTAAAGAAATTCGTGGCTGTATGGCGTGCGGATACTGTTTTAAAAATGGCAAATGCGCTATTGACGATGTTGTGAATAATGAACTTGCCGCAAAATTTGAGGAGTGTGACGGTGTAGTTGTGGGTAGTCCTGTATTTTATGCTTCGGCAAATGGAAGTCTTATTTCACTGCTTGACCGATTGTTTTACAGCACACACTTCAATAAAACTATGAAGGTTGGTGCCAGTGTTGCAGTTGCTCGCCGCGGGGGTTGTAGTTCAACCTTTGATCAGTTAAATAAATATTTTACTATATCGGGTATGCCCGTAGCATCGGGGCAGTATTGGAACAGTGTTCACGGCAGAAAGGTTGGTGAAGCTATAGGTGACGAAGAGGGATTGCAAGGTATGCGTACACTTGCCGAAAATATGTCGTTTTTAATTAAAAGCATTAATTTGGGAAAAGAAAAGTACGGTATTCCCGAAAAAGAACCTTGGAAAATGACCAATTTTGTCCGCTAAGAAAAAACCGCAGCTTAGCTGCGGTTTTTTAGATATTAGTTTTTATTATCAAACTTGTTATTATCTTTCTTGTTTTCGTTTTTATTATCGTTCTTTTTGTTTTCGTTCTTATTCTGGTTGTTTTGATTGTTTCTATTCTTATCGTTATTCACAAAAATCACCCCGCTTTCAGCATTAGTTTTTGCTTAAAGCGGGGTGATTATACCTTTATTTTAAATTGAACAAATTTTTTGCATTTTTTGCCGTTAACTCTAAAATATTTTGAGTTGTAGTACCGCGTATTTCGGCAATCTTTTGAGCAGTAAATTTTATCATTCCCGAATGACACAGCTTGCCGCGATATGGCTCAGGAGCAAGGTAAGGACAATCGGTTTCAACAAGTAATAAATTATCGGGTATAATACGCACTACGTCGGGCAGTTTTTTTGCGTTTTTAAATGTGATAACGCCGCCCACACCGATATATAACCCAAGTTTAATAATCTCCTGCGCCATTTCGACACTACCAGAAAAACAATGTACAACGCCCTTTGGTTTGTATTTTTTTAGTATTTCGAGTGTATCGCCGTGCGCATCACGGTCATGAACGATTATTGGCAAATCAAGTTCGTGTGCCAGTAAAATTTGTTGTTCAAAAATTTCAATTTGCTGTGGCTTATTATTATTCACCCAATAATAGTCAAGACCAATTTCTCCAATGGCAATGCATTTTTTATGGCCTGCAAGATTTTTTATCTGCTCTACAGTGGTACCCGAGTCAAGATTACCTGGGTGAATACCAACTGCGGCATAGACAAAATCATACCGTTCAGCCATTGATAGAGCCGCTTTAGATGATTGCTCATCACATCCACAGGTAACGATACCGCAAACACCATTTTGTTGCATCTGGCAAAAAAGCCCGTCACGTATATCATCAAAACGTTTATCATCATAATGTGAATGAGTGTCGAAAATAGGGTATGAGTTTTTTAAATCTTCGCTATACATTATCTTATTTTGCAACCCTCAGGAATATCGTCTGCAAATATTACCTTAACATTATCGTCTGGGCAATCAGCCGCCAAAATCATACCGTTAGACTCAACACCGCAAAGAACGGCGGGTTTAAGGTTTGATACAACAATAACTGTATGACCTATAAGTTCATTAGGAGTATAATATTTTGCAATACCAGACGCTACAATACGTTCTTTGCCGCTGCCATCATTAAGGGTAAGCTTAAGTAACTTTTTAGCCTTAGGAATAGGCTCGCAAGCAACAATTTTTGCGGTTGTAAGTTCAACCTTTGCAAAATCGTCGATAGATATTTCGGGAAGTTTTACTATATTTTCCGCCTTTGCGGCTTCTTTGGCTTTCTTGGTTTGTTCAGCGGCAATCTCTTCCAAAACCTTTGACATATCAATACGGGCAAAAAGTGGTGTAGCCTCGCCTACGGTAAATTCACTTACCTTGCCAAAAGCAAGGTCTTTGTTATCCGAGTTGATTTGAGCAGCAATACTCTTACAACTTGATGGAATAACAGGGGTAAGCATAATGCCAAGAAGTCTGATGCCCTCAAGTAAATTATAAAGCACAGCATTAAGACGGGGGAGAGTTGCTTCGTCTTTGGCAAGTACCCAAGGTGTTGTTTCGTCAATGTATTTATTCAGGCGCTTTGCAAAGTTCATAACCGTTTCACAAGTATCGGCATTGCGATAAGCGTCCATTAAAGAATAATACTTTTCTATTGTTTCGTTAGCAGTTGCAATAAGTTCTTTATCTAAATCTTCCTGTGTTTCGGGTGCAGTTACCTTACCACCAAAATACTTGTTGGTCATAGCAACTGTACGGTTTACAAGGTTGCCGAGTGTGTTTGCTAAGTCGGCATTGAATTTGGTAATAAAGCTTTCGTAGGTGATGGTGCCATCTTGTGTAAAGGGAATTTCTGAAAGCAAATAATAGCGCACAGCATCTATACCAAAACGAGCAGCAAGTTCATCGGCATAAATAACGTTGCCCTTTGATTTAGACATTTTATCGTCGCCTACAAGTACCCATGGGTGACCAAGCACCTGCTTTGGAAGCGGTTCGCCAAGAGCCATAAGAATAATGGGCCAATAAATTGTGTGGAATCGTACAATATCTTTACCGATAACATGTAAATCAGCAGGCCAAAGCTTTTTATATTGCTCACTACTTCCATCAGGGTTGTAGCCAATACCTGTAATGTAGTTAGAAAGCGCATCAATCCATACGTAGATTACGTGTTTGTCATCAAAGCTTACGGGAACACCCCACTTAAACGATGAACGTGACACGCAAAGATCCTGAAGGCCTGGTTTTATAAAATTGTTAAGCATTTCGTTTTTGCGTGATTCAGGTTTAATAAAATCTGGGTTTTGCTCATAATATTCAACGAGTTTATCTTGATACTTTGAAAGGCGCAAGAAATAAGCCTCTTCCTTAGAGTCAATAACCTCGCGACCACAGTCGGGGCATTTGCCGTCTATAAGCTGACTTTCGGTATAGAAAGACTCGCAGGGAACACAGTATTTGCCCTCATAAGTGCTTTTGTAAATATCGCCCTGTTCATAAAGCTTTTTAAAAATCTTTTGAACAGCATCTTCGTGGTAGTCGTCGGTGGTGCGTATGAATTTGTCATAACAAGTGTCAAGGCTATCCCAAACGGCTTTAATATTAGCGGCAGCTCTGTCAACAAATTCTTTTGGTGATATACCATCAGCTTTAGCGTATTCTTCAATTTTTTGTCCGTGTTCGTCAGAGCCTGTCATTAAATAAACATCAAAGCCCATCATCTTTTTGTAACGGGCAATCATATCGGCAAGCACAATGTCATATGCGTTGCCAATATGTGGCTTGCGCGAAGCGTAAGCAATAGCGGTTGTGATGTAAAATTTCTTGTTTTCGTTCATAATATATTCCTCCTAGGCTGACGGGAGTCGAACTCGTTACGGTTTCGCTCACCGCCTTTTACTGTCTTTCTTGCATTCACTTTTGCAAAGCGGTAGTTTTGCTGCGAATTTCACGCTTCGCCTTTCATCAAAAGGCGGCAGAGAGAAACCCTTTGACCTGCCAAATAAATAATTTTTGGAAGGTCGAAGCCGAAGAATGCAGTAATACTGTGGTATTACAAGTGATGAGGCAAGAAAAAACATAAAATTATTATTTGTCTGGCGTGACGGGTTCGATTCCCGTCAGCCTACGGTTTTCGAATGAGAAAACCGATTATTGATAAAAACGCGGTACCAAGGGCATAAAGTAAAACGGTGCTTTGTTGCGGAATTGACATTAGCCCTGAAAAAGCGGCATATACAAAACACACAACACCTAAAATTGCAAACACTGTATACATTACGCTAAGCAGCTTGTTAGAGCGTTTAATTAATGATGCGCAATTAATAATTTTAATAAGATTTAAATGTGATCCAACATATGCAGCAGGGGCAGAACATTCGGGCAGGTCGGGTGTTATGTTTTTAAGCATATACACACCAGAGTTTGTCATTATTTTAACCGAATTTTCATACAAACCAAAGTAATCGCAAAGCATTTGTTCGGTTATATTGGGGTCGCAGTTTTCAACTAATAGTGTAAGACCAAGCTCGGTAATCTTGCGTAAATCTTTAGCAATTTCATCACGGGCGCTATACTGAATTACTATCAGCGCACATGCCGTGTCAGTATTTGCTACATACACAGGAAAATATCCTTTGCGCAAAATCTTTTTATCTACCTCAAGACTGGGTATTGCAATACCATGAGCCTGCATAAACGAGCGATTGCCTATAAATAATAATTCGTTATTTACCCAACCTGATATACCAAGATTTTTTTCATACTTTACGGTATCAGAGTCAGGTATAGAATACGAACTATTGGTGCCTGCAATCTGATTAAATATTGCTTCAAGCGGACTATTTATGGCCGCGGTAAGTGAAGCGGCGCGAAGAATAGTATCGTCTATATTGTTGTCAGACAGCACCTTCATACTATACATTTTTACAGAGCCTTGAGGAAAAATGTCGTTTATATGAACAACAGCGGCATTGGTAAGTTCAAGCCTTTCGGCACCGTACATACCCGCAATCATAGCGCCCTTTGCGTTAAGTTTTTTTGCGGCAGAAGAAAGCGGCAAAGCATCAATAAAAAACAGTGTTGGCATAGCGGCAATGCACGAAATTACGGTGGCGCAGTAAACGGCATCAAATGCACTTTGATAATAAAAGTATGCTATTATTCCAACAATTATTGAAAATGCCAATGTAAAATAAAATGTAATAGTACCCCTGCCTGAAAGCTTTTGTGAAAATTCAGTGTGCTTCATATAATCTGAAATAAAAACAGTATTACGGTGAGCTGCGGCAAGCACGTCACCTTCTATGGTGTTTTTAGCCATAGCAAAGGTGGTGGCTGGGTCATTAATAAGTGTTACAGCCTTTTTTGGTTTATCGTTTAAAATTTGCTTTAGATTGCCTATAACACAAGAGATTTCCTTGAATTTACATATTGCCCTGATTAATAGAATTATAGAGCATAGCAAAATAATGTAGTATGCATTATTTTGCGTAAGCGCTGCCGTAACGCAAAGTGATAACGACAAAACAGAGCAAAGAGATGCAATAACATCAAATTCGCAACGCTTACACAATAAATTTTTAAAATCGGCAAACATTGTTGCATTAGCTATAACAGACATAAGTAAAAATGCACCGCAAGTAAACATAGCATTTTTAGGGTTGGCAATAATAAAATCAAAAACAGGCGGAATTAAAAAAATCAATAGTGCCATAACGCATAGCGACGAAACAAAAATACTCAAAAAGCTAGAACGTTTTTGAACTGCAAATTTGTGAATAATTTTTTTGCCGTTTGCAATATTAATTACCTCATTTTTAGGTAAAAATTTTTCAAATTCAGACTGCTCAAGATTTTGCACTGCACTTTGTGAAGAAACATCTTCATAAAAACCGTCGCCTAAATCTATGTGTTTAGTAGAACTGCTAATGGTTATATGGTCGGTATTGCCTTTTGTATCTTTTACCGGTGTAAATCGAATTGTTGCGGTATTTGAAATATTATTTTGTGTGCTTATACCTACCTCGTGGTTATCAATGTCAGAAATATCAGGAACGCTTATGTCGGGTGCTTCGTTTTTGATATTGTTTTGGTCGGCAAAAAGATTTTCGTATAGCTCTTTTGTTTCACGTTTTTCCGATTCGCTTACCATTTGTTCAAAGGTTAAGGTGGGTGCTACGCCACCATCTAATTTTGGCAAGTCAGTTGCGTTATTTTCTTTTTTATTATCGGCCTTTCTTTTCTTATCCTCTTGACTGGCTTTACCTAAATCATCAAAAACCACGTCTAGACCGTATTTTTCTGATAAGTTTTTAATAGCATGCTCACCGTTATTCATAAGAATTTCGGCAACACTTTCAAGCTGATAAAGTGGTTCGTGATTTTGTGATGCGTCGTGGCCTTGTTCGTCAATTGTGTATCTTTTTACCTTTTCTACAAGCGTTTTTTGAACTGAAGTTAGGTTTGGTTCTTTTATTATACAAGCGGATGTTTCTGCAGTTTTAGAGTTATCCTCTTTTGCGGGTTCAATATTTAGTTGCTCGCTTATAGGCTCAATATTTTCGTCTTTAAGTTGCTTATTATCTAAAACATTCATACGCTTTTTGAGCGAATCAAGTGCGTTTGTATTTGTATGATTTTTATCATCGTCGCCATTTAACCACAGCATTGACACCTCATCGGCGGTCATGGCGTGCGGGGATAGGTTTTTATCACCGGATATTTTTATAGGCTCATCATTGGTATTTATAATGAAACCGTTATTTTTGTTTTTGTTTTTTGAGAAAAATCCCATATTTATTTTCCCACCAATTTTAAATTAGTTTTTTCTTTTTCGCACAACTTCGTACATAAGCACGCCTGCGGCAACTGATGCATTTAGTGAGTTAATTTTACCACACATTGGAAGCGATATAATGCCGTCACATTTTTTGGCTACAAGTGTGCCAATACCCTTACCCTCATTACCTATAACGATAGCGCAGGGGATATCGTAGTCGGTCTGAGTGTAGGGCGAGCCGTCCAT